>NZ_DAIUCO010000021.1:0-35542 GCF_036846085.1 Noviherbaspirillum sp.
CTCACCAATTACAAAACGGTCAAGCAGTCGATCAAGCGCCTGAAAGACATGGAAGCGTCGCTGGAAGACGGTTCGGTCGAGAAGCTGTCGAAGAAGGAAGTGCTGATGTTCCGTCGCGAGATCGAGAAGCTCCAGAAGTCGATCGGCGGCATCAAGGACATGGGCGGCATTCCTGACGCCATCTTCGTCATCGACGTCGGCTACCACAAAGGCGCTATCACCGAAGCCGCCAAGCTGGGCATCCCGGTCATCGGCGTTGTTGATACCAACCATTCTCCGGAAGGTGTGACCTATGTCATTCCCGGCAATGACGACTCTTCCAAGGCGATCATGCTGTACGCCCGTGGTGTCGCCGATGCGATCTTGGAAGGCCGTGCAAATGCCACCAACGATCTGGTCGAGGCTGTCAAGGGCAATGCCGACGAGTTCGTTGAGGTCAACGAGCAAGCTTAAGTCCCGCGCCTGACGGGTTCAAGGAAGGGGCAACAGTGGTTAGCCCCTTTTTTACGGGCAGGCACGAATATATTTTGATTGAGGCGTCCGATGGGCGCCTATTGATTTAGGAGAATGACATGGCGGCAATTACCGCAGCGATGGTAGGCGAACTCCGCGCGAAAACCGACGCGCCGATGATGGAGTGCAAAAAGGCGTTGACCGAAGCCGACGGCGATCTGGCAAGGGCGGAAGAGATCCTCCGCGTCAAACTGGGCAGCAAGGCATCGAAGGCCGCTTCCCGGATCACAGCCGAAGGCGTGGTGGCGGCATACATTTCCGGCAACGTGGGAGCGCTGGTCGAAGTGAACTGCGAAACCGACTTCGTTACCAAGAATGACGATTTCCTCACGCTGGCAAGCACCGTTGCGAAACTGGTCGCCGAGAAAAACCCCGCGGACCTGGCGGCATTGTCCGCGCTGCAGCTCGACGGCAAGACAGTCGAGGAAGTTCGCGCCGCGCTGGTCGGCAAGATCGGTGAGAACATGTCGATCCGCCGCTTCAAGCGCTACGAGACCAATGCCAAGCTGACTTCCTATCTGCATGGTACGCGCATCGGCGTCATCGTCGAGTTCGACGGCAGCGACGAGCAGGTTGGCAAGGACGTGGCGATGCACGTGGCAGCGATGAAACCTGTAGCGTTGTCCTCGAGCGATGTGCCGGCGGAGTTGATCGAGAAGGAACGCTCGGTCGCATCGCTGAAAGCAGCGGAAGACGCCGCCAAGGCACAGGCTGAAGGCAAAGCGCCCCAGTCGGCTGAAATCGTCGCAAAGCGCGTCGACGGCGCCGTACAGAAGTATTTGAAGGAAGTTTCCCTGCTCAACCAGTCCTTCGTCAAGAATGACAAGCAGACTGTCGAGCAGATGCTGAAGGCGACCAGCACCGCGGTGAAATCCTTCACCATGTTCGTGGTCGGCGAAGGCATCGAAAAGAAACAGGATGACTTTGCCGCCGAAGTTGCGGCGCAAGTCGCCGCTGCCAAGCAGGCATAAGCAGGACAAAGCGGGCCGGAAGGCCCGTTTTTATAGGCGAAGGGTGTTTTGTCGCCATTGAAGTCGATAGAGTCTGTAACATGTTTTCGATGAGCAGCCGGGAAAATGGCTGCGCATCGGTGCGACCCTAAAGTTGCAAAAGAGATATTGCAAACAGACATCGTTTTACGTTTCATCAATACCAATACACGCCACGCATACCGGAATTCCACTAATCTTTAGCCTCCAGTTGGCCTATCGTTAGCGGACCGGGAATGCGGACATTATTTACACCGGATACCAAGGAGCCCAGCCCGATGACAACACCAGCCTACAAGCGCGTTCTCCTCAAGCTTTCCGGCGAAGCACTGATGGGCGACGATTCGTATGGGATCAACCGCGCGACCATTGAACGGATGGTTGCGGACGTGGCGGAAGTGGCGAATTTGGGCGTGGAGCTGGCGATCGTGATCGGCGGCGGCAATATTTTCCGCGGTGTGGCGCCAGGGGCGCAGGGCATGGACCGTGCGACTGCCGATTACATGGGCATGCTCGCCACGGTAATGAACTCCCTCGCGCTTGCCGATGCGATGCGCCAGATCGGGCTTACCGCACGTGTCATGTCCGCCATCGCCATAGAGCAGGTCGTCGAGCCGTACGTGCGTCCGAAAGCGCTGCAGTATCTCGAGGAGGGAAAGGTCGTGGTCTTTGCCGCCGGTACCGGCAACCCGTTCTTTACCACCGATACCGCAGCCGCGCTGCGCGGATCGGAGATCGGCGCGGAGATCGTCCTCAAAGCGACCAAAGTCGACGGCGTCTACAGCGCTGACCCGAACAAGGACCGGAATGCAACCCGCTATTCGACGATCACATTCGACGAGGCGATTTCGAAACACCTGCAAGTGATGGACGCGACCGCGTTCGCGTTGTGCCGCGATCAGAAGCTGCCGATCAAGGTGTTTTCGATCGTCAAGCCCGGAGCGCTCAAGCGCCTCATCCTCGGCGAAGACGAGGGAACGCTGGTTCACGTATAAACTTCAGGCTTAGAGCCGCTGCAACAGAGGAGAAGAATATGACTGTCGCTGATGTCAGAAAAAATGCCGAACAGAAGATGCAAAAGTCGATTGAGACCTTGAAAACCGGTCTCGCCAAGGTTCGCACCGGTCGTGCGCATCCCGGCATCCTCGACCATATCCAGGTCGACTATTACGGTTCGCCGACGCAGATCTCGCAAGTCGCCAATGTCACGCTCATCGATGCCCGGACCATTGGCGTGCAACCATGGGAAAAGAAGATGGTGGCGGTCATCGAGAAGGCGATCAGGGATTCGGATCTCGGTTTGAATCCGTCCACGCAAGGCGACATGATCCGCGTGCCTACGCCGCCGCTGACCGAAGAGCGGCGCAAGGAAATCGTCAAGCTGGTCAAGGGCGAGGGTGAGGACGCCAAGGTCGCGATCCGCAATATCCGCCGCGATGCCAACGAAGCGCTCAAGAAGCTTCTCAAGGACAAGGCCTGCTCCGAAGACGACGAACGCCGTGCGCAGGACGACGTGCAAAAGTTGACCGACAAGTTCGTGACGGAGGTCGACAAGCTGATCGCCGAAAAAGAAAAAGAATTGCTTACCGTCTGATCGCCGCACTCCGCAGTTTCCTTACGCCTTTGGCCTTCACATGACCCATTCAAGCTCAACGCAAGCGGTACCGAACATTTCACCGGTACCGCGTCACATTGCCATCATCATGGACGGCAACGGCCGCTGGGCGACCAAGCGTTTCCTGCCACGGGTTGCCGGCCACGGCAAAGGCGTGGAAGCGGTGCGGACGATCATCGAGACCTGCGTCGAGCGCGGTGTCGAGTACCTGACCCTGTTTGCCTTCAGTTCTGAAAACTGGCGCCGCCCGGCAGAGGAAGTCTCCTTGCTGATGCGTCTCTTCGTCACGGCCCTGGAACGTGAAGTGGCGAAGATGCACGCCAACGGCATCCGCCTCAAGGTGGTCGGCGACCTGACCCGGTTCGACGCCAGGTTGCAGGAGCTGATTGCAGCGGCGGAACGCCGAACCGCGAACAATCAGCGCCTGACCGTCACCATCTGCGCAAACTACGGCGGTCGGTGGGACATCATGCAGGCGGTCGGCAAGATGGTCTGCGCCTCGCCGGGGATGACCGAATTCAGCGAAGAGCAACTGTCGCCGCATCTCGCCATGGCTTACGCCCCGGAACCCGATCTGTTCATCCGCACCGGCGGGGAAGAGCGGATCTCCAATTTCCTGTTGTGGCAGCTCGCTTACACCGAACTCTATTTCACCGATACGTTCTGGCCGGATTTCGATGCGCAGGCGCTGGATGCCGCCATCGAATCCTATCGTCAGCGCGAGCGTCGTTTCGGCCGCACAAGCGAGCAACTGGTCGAAAAGAAAAAGGCATCCTGAGATGCTGAAAACACGTGTGGCCACCGCGCTGGTGCTGCTGGCGGTACTGCTGGCGGTGGCGTACTCGCAGTCGTTCCTGTTCTTTGCCATCGTTGCCGGAGCGTTCTTTGCCGCAGCGGCGTGGGAAAGCCTGCGCATCTTCAAAAGTCCGTACCCGCTGATCGGCGCGGCGATTTGGACGGCGGTATTCGCGTTCATGTTGTGGCAAGGTGATTTTCAAACCGCCACATTGCTGTTCGGTTTATGCGCGGCGATATGGGCGATCCGGCTCGCGCCCGCCCTGGCCCTGGGCCTTCCCTCACTTGATGGCATCGGTAACCGCCTGCTTGGCGGTATTTACGGCATCTCGCTTTTGGGCTGCTTCGTGGCAATTATCGTGCTGTTCCGCCAATCCCCGCTGTATTTGTTGTCAGTCATGGCGATCGTCTGGGTGGCGGATATCGGCGCATACTTTTCAGGCAAGGCATTCGGCAGGCGCAAGCTGGCGCCGTCAATTTCACCAGGCAAATCATGGGAAGGCGCGATCGGCGGCTGGATTGCCGTACTTCTCTTTGCCGCCGCGGTGACCGCGACGCCTGACTTGGCGGATACCTTCATGCCACGCGTGCAATCGCGCGCCGGCTGGGTCGGATTATTGCTGGTCATGACAGTACTCACCATTGCCAGCGTTATCGGCGATTTGTTCGAATCCCAGCTCAAGCGCCGCGCCGGGATCAAGGACAGCAGCAACCTGCTGCCTGGCCATGGCGGGGTGCTGGATCGGATCGACGCATTGATACCGACATTGCCGTTGGCAGTCCTGATCGATGCGTGGCTTTAAGTTAGACACAGGCAGGGGCAGCATGCAAACCATCACGATACTCGGCGCCACCGGTTCGATCGGCGCTTCCACACTGGATGTGCTGGCCCGTCACCCCGACCGGTACCGCGTTTATGCGCTCACCGCCCACAGCCGCGTGGAAGAGTTGGCGCTGCAATGCGAGCGCTTCCGGCCGGAGGTCGCGGTCGTGGGTTCCGCGTCGTCGGCCAAGTTGCTGAGCGACCTGTTCCGGGGAAAAGGACTCAACATCCAGGTCGAATACGGCGAGAGCGCCTTATGCGCGGTCGCCAGTGCGCCTGGCTGCGACGCGGTAATGGCTGCCATCGTCGGCGCCGCCGGCCTCGCGCCGACCCTGGCCGCGGCTCGTGCCGGAAAGAAGGTCATGCTGGCGAACAAAGAGGCGCTGGTCATGTCCGGGCGCTTGTTCATGGACGCAATCGCCGAAAGCAATGCGACGCTGCTGCCGATCGACAGCGAGCACAATGCAATCTTTCAATGCCTTCCCCGCAACTACGGCCGGTCGATGCCGGACCACGGGATCGCCAAGGTCTTGCTCACCGCTTCGGGCGGCCCTTTCCGCAACCGCGCCATCGAAACCCTTGACGCGGTTACCCCGGAGGAGGCCGTCGCTCATCCCAATTGGGTAATGGGACGGAAGATTTCGGTAGACTCCGCGACCATGATGAACAAGGGTTTGGAAGTCATCGAGGCGCATTGGCTGTTCGGTGCGCCGGCGGCGGATATCGAGGTGGTCATCCACCCCCAGAGCGTGATTCATTCCATGGTGTCGTACATCGACGGATCCGTACTTGCCCAGCTGGGCAATCCCGACATGCGCACACCGATAGCCCACGCACTTGCCTACCCCGAAAGAATTGCATCCGGCGTGGCGCCGGTCGATCTGGCGCTCATCGGCCAGCTTGCATTCGAGCGCCCGGACCTGAACCGTTTTCCGTGCCTGAGACTGGCCTATGATGCCTTATTGGTGGGTGGCAGCGCCCCGGCTATACTGAATGCGGCAAATGAGGTGGCCGTTGAGGCCTTCCTCGACCGCCGGATCGGCTTCCGCATGATTGACCGGCTGATTGCACGGGTGATGGATCGGCTTCCGGGAACTGACGTTGCCGATATCGATGACCTTCTGGTACAGGACCGCCACGCGCGGGACATGGCTCACTCCTTCATTCAACAAGGGACATCATGACCTTTATTCAGACATTGATCGCGTTTTTCGTTGCGTTGGGTGTACTGATCGTGGTGCACGAGCTCGGTCACTATTGGGTGGCGCGCTGGTGTGGCGTCAAAGTATTGCGTTTTTCGGTGGGCATGGGAAAGGTCGTATTCTCCCGCCGCATCGGGCCGGACCAGACTGAATGGGCGTTGTCCGCTTTGCCGTTCGGCGGCTACGTGAAGATGCTCGATGCCCGGGAACAGGATTTGAAGGACCTTCCCCCCGAAGACTTGGAGCGGGAATTCACCCGCCAATCGGTGTGGAAGCGGTTTGCCATCGTCGCAGCCGGGCCGCTTGCCAACTTCCTGCTGGCGATCATCGTTTTTGCCGGTCTTTACAGCTATGGCATCCCGGAGCCGAGCTCCCGGTTGCGTAGCGTTCCGGAAAACACGGCGGCCTACCAGGCCGGCCTGCGCGGCGGTGAACTCGTAACTGCGGTAAACGGTGAATCCATCCAGTTATGGACCGACCTGCGCTGGAAACTGCTTGAACTGGCGATCGAAAGGCAGTCGGCCAGCCTGGAAGTGCAACGGCCCAATTCGTCGCAGCAGGGTGCGACCGTGCAGGACACGGTAACGCTGCGCCTGGATGGTCTGAACACGTCCGACCTGGAGGGAGACTTCCTCGGCAAGCTCGGCATCGATCTGGCGCGGCCGCGCGCCGTACTGGGCAAAATCGTCGAGGACGGCCCGGCAAAGCGTGCCGGGCTCAGGGAAGGGGACGAAATCCTCAGGGTGAACGGCAAGCCGGTCATTGACGGCCTGGCGTTTGTCGAGACGGTGCGCTCATCGCCCGGCAAGCCGCTGGAGATCGCGGGCCTGCGCGGCGATCGGGAATTTGTCCTGACGGTCACGCCGGAACCGCAAACCAAGAATGAGCGCACGTTCGGACTGATCAAGGCCGAAGTGCCGATGACGCCGGAAATGATCACGGCGAGCGAAGCGCCGTTGGCCGCGGTCGGCAAGGCCGTGAAGAAGACTTGGGACAGCAGTGTCCTGACGGTCAAGATGCTTGGTAAAATGCTCATCGGCGAAGTTTCCTGGAAGAACATCACAGGGCCGATCACCATTGCGGACTACGCTGGTCAAACTGCCCGCATCGGCATCATCAGCTACCTGACGTTCATCGCATTCATCAGCATCAGTCTCGGTGTCATGAACCTTCTCCCCATCCCTGTTTTGGATGGTGGCCATTTACTGTATTATTCGCTGGAAGTTTTGACTGGACGGCCCGTGCCTGAACGGGTCGGCGAGATCGCCCAGCGTGCGGGCGTGGGCATCTTGATGACGTTGATGGCGGTCGCCGTCTTCAACGACATCATGCGGCTCATGACTTGAGTTTTTGCGGCCGGTCTGACGGCCGCAAAAACATTGAAAACAAAATAACCGATGAAATTCTATTCCGACCGTACTTCCCCGTCTTTCTTCCCCCGTCGTCTCATTGCCATCGCCGTATTTGCCATGTGTGCCGGGCATGCTCTGGCGGTGGATCCGTTTACCGTAAAAGACATTCGCGTCGAAGGCATTCAACGGACCGAGGCCGGAACGGTTTTCAGCTATTTGCCGGTTCGCGTAGGCGAGACGTACACCGATGAAAAAGGCGCGGCCGCCATCAAGGCGCTGTACGCGACCGGGTTTTTCAAGGACGTTCGTATCGAAGTGGAAGGCGATGTTCTGGTGGTGCTGGTCGAAGAGCGGCCTGCAATCGCATCGGTGGAATTTTCAGGTGTCAAGGAATTCGAGAAGGACCAGTTGACGAAGTCCCTGAAGGATATCGGGCTCGGCGAGTCCCGGATTTTCGATCGGGCCCTGGTCGATCGCGCCGAACAGGAACTCAAGCGCCAATACCTGTCACGCGGTTTGTACGGTGTCGAGGTCACGACCACGGTGACGCCGATCGAACGCAATCGGGTGGCTGTCAGCTTCGCGGTGGATGAAGGCGAAGTGTCCCGCATCAGGCAGATCACCTTCGTGGGCAACAAGTCCTTCAGCGATAGCGAATTGCGCGGATTGCTGAGCCTGCGTACGCCGGGATGGTTCACCTGGTACACCAAGTCCGACCAGTATTCGAAGCAGAAGCTTACCGGCGACATTGAAACTCTGCGCTCCTATTATTTGAATCGCGGCTATCTCGAGATGCAGGTTGAATCGACCCAGGTGTCGATCACGCCGGACAAGAAGGACATCTACATCACGATCAACATCAATGAAGGTGATAAATACACGGTGTCCGGCGTCCAGCTCGAAGGGGAGATGTTCGGCCGCCAGGAAGAATTGCGCTCGCTCGTGCAGCTGAAGCCGGGCGATGTGTATTCGGGCGAAAAACTGGCTGAAAGCATCAAGAGCATTTCCGAGCGCATGGGCAATTTCGGCTATGCGTTTGCAAACATCAACGCCAATCCCGAGATCGACCGGGAAAAGAAGCAGGTCAATTTCACCGTGCTGATCGATCCGGGGAAACGCGTTTACGTCCGTCGCGTCAACATCGGCGGCAATACCAGAACGCGGGACGAAGTCATCCGCCGCGAATTCAGGCAATTCGAAAATTCCTGGTATGACGGACAGCGGATTCGCCTGTCCCGGGACCGGGTCGACCGCCTTGGCTACTTCACGGAAGTTGGCATCGAGACGCCGGAGGTGCCGGGTACGACCGACCAGGTCGATGTCAATATGACGGTCGTTGAAAAACCGACCGGGAATATTCTTCTCGGTGCGGGTTTCTCCAGCAGCGAAAAGCTCACCCTGACCGGTTCGATTCAACAGGCGAATGCGTTCGGCAGCGGCAATACCCTCGGTATCGATGTCAATACCAGCAAGCGCAATCGCACCATCGCGTTGTCGCAAACGAATCCTTATTTCACCGACGACGGCATCAGCCGCAGTTACGAATTGTTCCTGCGCACGACGCGTCCGCCCGAGGTCAATACCGGCGATTACGTCATCAAGACGACAGGCGGCAATGTCAAGTTCGGCGTGCCGTTCTCGGAAGTCGACACCGTGTTCTTCGGCCTCGGTATCGAGCGGACCGAAGTCGAGACCTATACAGGCGTGCCGGGCTATAACGACAGCCCGGAGCTGTACAAGCGATACGTCACCGACTTCGGAAACGGTGTGACCGCGACCACCACCAGCTTCCCGCTCACGGCAGCGTGGCAACGGGATAGCCGGGACAGCGCGCTGGTGCCGACGACCGGTCGCTACCAGCGGGTCAATCTTGAAATCGCGCCGGCCGGTTCTCTCAAGTATTACCGCGCCGTGTATCAGGATCAATACTTCCAGCCCTTGTTCCGGAACGTCACCCTCGCGCTCAACGGCGAGATCGGCTATGGCCGCGGACTTGCCGACAAGCCGTTTCCTATCTTTAAGAATTTTTATGCGGGCGGCATCGGCTCGGTGCGTGGCTACGAAGGCTCATCGCTCGGCCCGCGCGCCGCGAACGGCGATCCGCTGGGCGGCGCATCACGCTTCGTGGCCAATGCGGAACTGCAGTTCCCGTTCCCGGGGTCGGGCAATGACCGGACGTTGCGGTGGTTCACTTTCTTTGATGCCGGCAATGTATTTGCCGAAGGCGAACGGTTCCGTACCTCCGAGCTGCGTTACGGCGCTGGTATCGGTATCAGCTGGGTTTCACCTATCGGTCCGCTGAAGCTAAGCTATGGCCAGCCATTGAATGCAAAAGAGGGCGATCGGAAGCAGACTTTCCAGTTCCAGCTCGGTACCGGATTCTGAGTACCATATATCGGGATCGAAAACCGGGTGGCGGCCGTAAATGCGTATCGGAAAATCGCGTTCGGCACACGATGGCATAATAGGGCAGTTTGGCGCGGTTTCCGTGGGTGGCATCAGCTGGTGGCGCTGCGACGCGCCCGATAATTTGAATTGCGGAGAATGATCTTGAAGTATTTAACCAATGCCTTGATGAACTCGAAGCGCGCGGTCCTGCTTGCCACGATGCTGCTGCCGTTGATGAGCGCTCACGCGCAGGAATCCAGGATAGGGTTCGTCAACACCGAGCGGATCTTCCGCGAGGCCGCGCCGGCAAAAACCGCCCAGGCAAAAATTGAGCAGGAATTTTCCAAGCGCGACAAGGATCTCCAGGAAATGGCCGCCCGTCTCAAAACATCGGCAGACAGGTTGGACAAGGACGCATCGATCCTTTCGGAATCCGATCGCGTGAAACGGCAGCGCGAACTCGCTGATCTTGAAAAGGACTTCCAGCGCAAGCAGCGCGAGTTTCGCGAAGACCTGAACCAGCGCCGCAATGAAGAACTTGCAGTCGTGCTTGAACGAACCAACAAGGTCATCAAGCAGATTGCCGAAACCGAGAAGTACGATATCGTGTTCCAGGAAGCCGTCTATGCCAGCCCGCGCATCGACATCACCGACAAAGTGCTGAAGGCACTCAACGGAAATACCAGTAAGTAAACCCACATGTAGGCCAACATGAGCACTCGACTGCAAATACTGGTCGAACGCTTGGGGGGCCATCTGATCGGCGATCCGGAGATCGAAGTTTCCGGGATCGCCCCGTTGGACGGCGCCGATGCGTCCCAAATCACATTTCTCTCCAATCCGAAGCTGCGACAGCAGGCTGCGCAAACCCAGGCCGCGGCATTGATCCTGTCCGAGGCGGATGACCCGTTCATCAGCGGCGCTTATGCCGGTGCACGGATCATCACCCCGAATCCCTACGCATACTTCGCCCGCGCGGCGCAATACTTCGTGGATCGGAATGCGATCCCTGTCCCGGCAGGAGTACATGCGAGCGCCAGCATCGATCCTTCCGCGCACATCGCGCCGACCGCGACCGTCGGCGCACATGTCACGGTGGAGGCGGGGGCGACAATCGGCGATCGGGCCATCATTGATCCCGGCTGCTTCATTGGTCGCGATGCAAAGATCGGCGCGGGCACCCATCTCTTCGCCAATGTCGTATTCCAGGCCGGATGTGAAATCGGCGCCCAGGGTATTGTCCACTCCGGTGCAGTGATCGGCTCCGACGGGTTCGGCTTTGCCAAGGATCAGGGCAAATGGATCAAGATTCCGCAAACAGGACGGGTCGTCATCGGCGACGACGTCGAGATCGGCGCCAACACGTCGATAGATCGCGGCGCGCTTTCCGACACGATCATCGAGGACGGCGTCAAACTCGATAACCAGATCCAGATCGGCCACAACTGTCATATCGGCGCCTACACGGCGATGGCGGGATGCGTCGGTGTGGCCGGCAGTGCGAAGATCGGCAAGTACTGCACGTTCGGCGGCGCCGCGATGGTGCTCGGTCACCTGACGATCGTGGACAACGTGCATATATCGTCCGGAAGCCTGGTGTCGCGCTCGATTCGCGAGCCCGGGCAATACACCGGCTTTTACCCGTTGGCGAAGAACGCCGATTGGGAAAAATCCGCTGTGATCGTTCGCAATTTGAACGCGATGCGTGAGAAAATCCGCGAGCTCGAAAAAACAATTAAATCGCTTACCGGAAATGGCAATGAATAGTCTCGACATCACCCAGATCAAACAATATCTTCCGCATCGCTATCCACTCCTGTTGGTCGACCGTGTCCTCGACTGGGAATCCGGCAAGTCGATTACCGCTATCAAGAACGTTACCGTCAACGAAGAGTTTTTCAACGGGCACTTTCCGCACAAGCCGGTGATGCCCGGCGTCCTGATGATCGAGGCGCTCGCCCAGACCGCCGCCTTGCTGTCGTTTTTAACCATGAACCAGAAACCTGACGACAGCAGCGTGGTCTATTTCGTGGGAATCGATGGCGCGCGCTTCAAGCGGCCGGTTGAGCCGGGCGATCAACTGAAGATGCAGGTAGATATTCTGCGGGTAGCGCGCGGCATCTGGAAATACAAGGCGCAGGGCAGTGTCGACGGGCAAACCGCCGTGGAAGCGGAACTCATGTGTACGATGCGCAGCGCCGTCGACGCCAGCCAGCCTGCGGGGCAGTAATGACAAGAATCCATCCGACAGCGATTGTCGATCCGAAAGCCGACCTTGACGATTCCGTCGAGATCGGCGCCTATTCGATCATTGGTCCCAATGTGAAGATCGGTGCACGCACCAGGGTCGGCCCGCATGTCGTGATTGACGGCCATACGACCATCGGCTGTGACAACACCTTTTTTCAGTTTTCGTCGATCGGTGCACCGCCACAGGACAAGAAGTATGCGGGCGAACCGACCCGGCTCCAGATCGGCGACCGCAATACCGTCCGTGAATTTTGCACCTTTAATCTGGGCACCGCGCAGGACGAGGGCATCACCAGCCTTGGCAATGACAACCTGATGCTTGCCTACGTCCACCTCGCACACGACTGTCGGGTGGGAAACAACACCATCTTCTCGAATAATGCGGCGCTGGCGGGCCACGTGCATGTCGGGGATTGGGTCATCCTCAGCGGTTTCGCTGCGGTGCACCAGTTCTGCAAGATCGGCGACCATGCGTTCGTCGGTATGAATACCAGTCTGACGCAGGACGTACCGCCGTTCGTGCTGGTGTCCGGCAATCCAGCCGCGGCCCATGGCGTGAACCTCGAAGGGATCAAGCGGCGGGGCTTCACGCGCGAACAGATGAACGCGATTCGCAACGCCTACAAACTCATTTACAAATCCGGCCTCACGCTGGAAGAAGCGAAAAGCGCGCTTGCCGCTGCCGAGGCTGATGCGCCCGATGCGTCGGCGCAGTTGAAACTGATGCGCAATTTCCTCGATGTCACCAGCCGTGGCATCGTCCGATAAACCATTGATCGCCATGGTGGCCGGCGAACCGTCCGGCGATCTTCTGGCCAGCCGGATGCTGGCGGGACTGCGATCGCATCTGCCGGAAGCGCATTTCCATGGCATCGGTGGCGCAAGGATGGCAGAACATGGATTCGTCAGCGACTATCCGATGGAGAAGCTTTCGGTGCGGGGGGTGTTCGAGGTGCTCGCGCATTACCGTGAAATCAAAGGAATCCAGAATCGCTTGCGCGACCAGTTGCTTGAGGAGCGTCCTTCCGTTTTCATCGGGGTCGATGCGCCAGACTTTAACTTCGGGCTTGAAATGCAGTTGAAGCAAGCCGGCATTCCGACCATGCACTTCATCAGCCCGTCGATCTGGGCCTGGCGTGGTGGCCGCATCAAGAAAATCGCCCGCGCCGTCTCGCACATGCTGGTGGTGTTTCCGTTCGAGGAAGAGATCTATCGCAAGGCCGGCATCCCCGTATCGTATGTCGGCTATCCGCTGGCGGAAGTTATCCCACTGGAGCCCGATGTCGCCGCTGCCCGCGCCGCGCTCGATCTGCCGGCGGGCGCAAAGGTGCTTGCCATTCTTCCCGGAAGCCGCATGTCCGAACTGAAGTACAACACGGTTGCGTTCATCCAGGCGGCCAAAAACCTGTCACAGCGAGATCCGTCACTGCGTTTTGTGGTCCCGATGGCAGGGGACCGGCAGGCCGCGTATTTCCGCCAGTTGCTCGACGCGGCGGGGCTGAACGACGTACCCCTTCAAATTACCGACGGACGTTCCCATACGGTGATCGCTGCGGCGGATGCCGTGCTGGTCGCTTCCGGTACCGCGACGCTGGAGGTTGCGCTCTTCAAGAAACCGATGGTGATTGCTTACAAAATGATGCGGGCGTCCTGGGAAATCATGCGGCACATGGGTTACCAGCCCTGGGTCGGACTGCCGAACATCCTGGCGCGGGAATTCCTCGTGCCCGAACTGTTGCAGGACGCGGCAACGCCGGAGGCGCTTGCCAATGCGCTTTGGGAGCAGCTAACCAATCAGCAGCATCGCACCCGGTTGAAGCAACGCTTTCTCGACATGCACTACAGCTTGCTGCGGGACAGCGCAAAAGAAAGCGCGCAAGCGGTTCTGCAATTGATCGGTCGGACACCGGTCGAGGCGGGCGCATGAACGACAATCTGGTGTTATTCGGACAGGCCGGCGAGTTGATGTGCGGCGTGGATGAGGCTGGTCGGGGGCCACTAGCGGGGCCGGTATTCGCTGCGGCGGTGATCCTCGACCCCGCCAAGCCAATTCTCGGATTGCGTGATTCGAAGAAGTTGAGTGAAGCCCGGCGCGATGCGCTTGCAATCCTGATCAAGCGGGATGCGCTCGCCTGGTCCATCGCGCAATGCTCCGAACAAGAAATCGACACGTTGAACATCCTGCACGCGACCATGCTCGCAATGCGTCGTGCGGTGGAAGGGCTGAAGATCGTGCCGAGCCTGGCACTGATCGATGGAAATCGCTGCCCAGTGATGCCGATCCGCTCTGAAGCGATCATCAAGGGTGACGATAAGGTGGCGGCGATTTCCGCGGCGTCGATCCTGGCGAAGACCGCTCGCGACAGTGCGCTGATGACGCTGCATGAGCAATATCCGCATTATGCGTTTGATCGCCATAAAGGTTATCCGACCGCATTGCACTTGGAGCGCCTGCGCATGCATGGTGTTTCGCCGGCACACCGGAAGTCTTACCAGCCGGTGCGAGCATTGCTGGGAGCAGCCCATGCCGGCGATGCGGCGGATGGCGCGAACCCAGTCACTGTACAGGGGCGTGTGCCGGCATGAAATCGATATCGTCACGCGACAATCCTCTCTATAAGGAACTCAAACACCTTGCTGCAAGTTCGCAGGCGCGCCGCAAGGCGGGGCGCACCTTGCTCGACGGGGTCCACCTGTGCGAGTCCTTTCTTCAGCACGCCGGCATGCCCGAATATTGCGTCGTCAGTGACGAGTCGGCGTCGCACCCGGAAGTGTCGGACATCATCGCTCGCTGCGAAGCCGGTCGCGCGCAATGCATCATGCTTCCGGGCGCGCTGTATGGCGCATTAAGCCAGGTCGAGAACGGCATTGGATTGCTGTTTGTCGTGGCGACACCGCACACCACTTTGCCAGACCGGCTCGCGGGGTCGGCAGTCCTGCTCGATAATCTCCAGGACCCCGGCAACCTCGGGTCCATTTTGCGCAGCGCCGCTGCCGCGGGCATCAAACAGGTGTTTTGCAGCGACGGCACCTGTTTCGCATGGTCCCCGAAAGTATTGCGCGCCGGCATGGGCGCGCACTTCATCCTGGAAATCTACGAACACTGTGATCTGTCGCGGCTGCTGGCAGCGGCCGATGTTCCCGTCCTGGCAACAAGTTCACATGCCCAACAGTCCGTTTTCGATGCGGACCTCGCGCAGCCATGTGCATGGCTGTTCGGGCACGAAGGGCAGGGCGTATCGGATGAATTGATGGCGATGGCCAGCAATTGCGTGATGATTCCTCACCTGGGCGCAGTCGAGTCGCTGAATGTCGCCGCCAGTGTGGCGGTATGCCTGTTCGAGCAGGTGCGCCAGAGTAGCCGGTCGTCCAGTCTCAGGTAGCCAGTTCCGTTTTCTGGCCAAGCTCCGCGAAACACGGTATGTAAACCAGGCCTGGCGCCAGGCATCGCTCTTCGCTCTCGAAATGCACCTTTTTCGGGTCGGGGCAGATGCGGTCGAACTGATACGACTGACCGCCGATCTCCGCATAGCGATGGATGGGCGCTCCGCCGTAGCTGCCGATCGGTTCCCGCAGGTTTTCCGCCTGGGCAAAGATTTCACGGACCGCTGCGTCTGACGCCGAACCCCGTGCATTGAGTAATCCAGCCGATTCGATTTCGGACTCGACGCTGCCCAAACCGTCTTTCAGCGCCCAGAAAAAGAACAGCAGCCCACCCCATAGAACCAGTTCAATCAATATGAGATCCATCGCACGCCTCCGCTTTTTTACATACTGAATAAGCGGTTTGTAAGAAATCTGTAAGCTTAGTTCACGCGATTTTTGCGGCTGCTTCAATCCAGATCAATAGTGGCGACAATCTCAATTTTTTGCGGCTGATCCTAGCCCAGCACTCGATACCCGCGCTTGTCCGCTTTGATCTCCTGGAGAATCATGGCAGCGATTTCTTCGATGGATTTCACGGTTGACGACATCCAGCGGATGCCTTCCCGCCGCATCATTTTCTCCGCTTCATTGACCTCGTATCGACAATTTTCCAGTGCCGCATACTTGCTTCCGGGACGGCGTTCATTGCGCACTTCCGCCAGCCGGTCGGGGGCAATCGACAACCCGAAAATCTTATTCTTGTAGGGCAACAGCCCGCTTGGCAGCTTGCCGCGTTCGAAATCCTCGGGAATCAGCGGGTAATTGGCCGATTTGATGCCGTACTGCATCGCGAGATACAGGCTTGTCGGAGTCTTGCCGGAGCGGGAAACACCGACCAGAATTATGTCGGCCGAGTCCAGGTTCTGGTGCGACTGGCCGTCGTCATGGGCAAGGGAGAAATTGATTGCTTCGATACGGTTCTTGTAGTCGTCGGAATCAGCGATATTGTGGCTGCGTCCGATGGTATGGGTGGATTTGACGCCCAGTTCCTGCTCTAGCGGTTCGACAAAGGTTTGAATCAAATCCATATGCATTCCCTTGGAATGCCGTATAACAGTAGACAACTCGGATTTCACCAGTGTCGAGAATACGATGGGGCGCTTGCCATCGATGTCGAACGCCTCGTTGATTTCCTTGACCGCTTCATGTGCCTTGTCCAGCGTATCGACAAATGGAAGGCGTACTTGCTTGAATCGTAGTTCGAATTGTGTCAGGACGGAGTGGCCGAAGGTTTCGGCGGTGATGCCGGTGCCGTCCGACACAAAGAAAACCGTCCGGTCGGCCGGCGGAAGGAGATGCGGTGGAAGGTCTGGCATAATTTTGATTATATGTAAAGCAATAAAAATGGCGTTGTAAGGGGCAAAATGCCATTGCGCACTGTAAAATGCAGGTAACTGAATACGGGAGCGTTATCGATGTTGATACTTCTGCAATCCGCCGACAGCAAACCCGTCATGATTCCGCTGCCCGTTCTGGGCGGCGCATTTTCAAGCACCAACAAGACACGTACCAACAAGAGACGCATTTCGATACGCGTATGTTTGCATGCCAACCTCCAAGAAGAATAACAAAAAAGCATAGCATCGCGAGAGCGCTCATGAAGATTTCTTATCATCAAACCAGAGGTTGTTATGTCCAACGCAGCACTAGCAGGGGTTACCCCGGGGGCCACTTACGTCGCTTCCTTTGAGCAATTGAGAATGACGGACGTGGAGTCCGTCGGCGGGAAAAATGCGTCGCTCGGCGAAATGATCAGTCAACTCGCCAACGCCGGCGTGCGTGTTCCGGGCGGATTCGCGACCACGGCCGAGGCCTTTCGCGATTTCCTGGCATATAGCGCGGATGGCGGTCCGACGCTGGCGCAGCGCATTGCCGACCGCTTGAGCACATTGAACATCGACGATGTCCGCGCTCTGGCCGAGGCCGGCGGTGAAATCCGTCGCTGGATCATCGAGACACCATTTCAGCCGCGATTGCAGGCGGAGATTCAGGAGTTCTATCAGAGGCTGGTGGCTGGATCTGCGAGTGAAATGTCGTTCGCGGTGCGTTCGTCCGCCACAGCGGAAGACCTTCCGGATGCGTCGTTTGCGGGGCAGCAGGAAACATTCCTGAACGTGGTCGGCATCGAGAACGTGCTCGAAGCCATCAAGCATGTGTTCGCATCCCTGTATAACGACCGTGCCATCTCCTATCGTGTGCACAAAGGATTCGCCCATGCGGACGTGGCACTGTCGGCAGGCGTGCAGCGCATGGTCCGCTCCGATGTCGGCTCGGCCGGCGTCATGTTCACGCTCGATACCGAATCCGGCTTTCAGGATGTGGTATTCATTACCTCCAGTTACGGCCTCGGCGAGACCGTCGTCCAGGGCGCGGTCAATCCGGACGAGTTTTATGTCCACAAGCCGATGCTGGAAAAAGGCATGCTGCCGATCATCCGCCGCAATATCGGTTCAAAGCTGATCAAGATGGAATTTACCGACGAAGCCAAAGCCGGCAAGTCGGTGAAAACGGTGGATGTGCCGATCGAACTGCGCAACCGCTACTCGCTGAACGACAAGGAAATCGTCGAACTGGCGAAGTACGCGACCATCATTGAAAAGCATTACGGCCGTCCGATGGACATCGAATGGGGCAAGGATGGTCGTGACGGCAAGCTGTATATCCTGCAGGCCCGTCCGGAAACCGTGAAATCCCAGCAGAAACCGACCGATGCCCAGCAGCGCTTCAAACTGAAGGGCAGCGGTACCACGCTTGCGTCCGGCCGCGCAATTGGCCAAAAGATCGGCGCCGGTCCGGTGCGGGTGATCCGCGATCCATCGGAAATGGAGCGCGTACAGCCCGGCGACGTGCTGGTTGCCGACATGACGGACCCGAATTGGGAGCCGGTCATGAAGCGCGCGGCAGCGATCGTCACGAATCGTGGCGGGCGTACCTGCCACGCGGCGATCATTGCGCGCGAACTGGGCGTTCCCGCGGTCGTCGGCTGCGGCAATGCCACCGACATGCTGAAGGACGGTACGCTGGTCACCGTCTCCTGCGCTGAAGGTGATGAAGGCAAGATCTACGACGGATTGCTTGAAACGGAAGTGACGGAAGTGTCGCGGGGCGACCTGCCTTCCATCCCGCTCAAGATCATGATGAACGTCGGCAATCCGCAGCTCGCGTTCGACTTCCAGTCCATTCCCAATGCCGGCGTCGGCCTTGCACGGCTGGAATTCATCATCAACAACAACATTGGCGTGCACCCGAAGGCGATCCTGGAGTATCCGAATATCGATTCGGATCTGAAAAAGGCGGTCGAATCAGTGGCCCGCGGCCATGCTTCGCCGAAGGCGTTTTATGTGGACAAGCTGGCCGAGGGTATTGCGACGATCGCGGCTGCTTTCTGGCCGAAGCCTGTCATCGTGCGCTTGTCCGACTTCAAGTCGAACGAATACAAGAAGCTGATTGGCGGGTCCCGCTATGAGCCGGACGAGGAAAATCCGATGTTGGGTTTCCGGGGCGCCGCACGCTACCTGGCCCCGGATTTCGCGGAGTCGTTTGAAATGGAATGTTTGGCGATGAAGCGGGTCCGCAACGACATGGGCCTGACGAACGTCGAGATCATGGTCCCGTTTGTCCGTACCCTGGGCCAAGCCGAGAAGGTCGTGGATCTACTCGCAAAGAACGGTCTCAAGCGGGGCGATAACGGGCTGCGGCTGATCATGATGTGCGAAGTACCGTCGAATGCGATTCTTGCCGACCAGTTCCTTGAGTTTTTCGACGGCTTCTCGATCGGTTCCAATGACCTGACGCAACTCACTCTCGGTCTTGATCGCGATTCCGGCATGGAACTGCTGGCTGCGGACTTCGACGAACGCGATCCGGCGGTACGGGCCTTGTTGTCGCAGGCAATTGCCGCCTGCCGCTCCAAGGGAAAATATATCGGCATCTGCGGACAAGGGCCGTCGGACCATCCGGATTTCGCCGAGTGGTTGATGAAGGAAGGGATTGCTTCGATTTCGTTGAATCCTGACACCGTGATCGACACCTGGCAGCAACTGGCCTTGCTGAAATAGAGGCGATCCGACCCTAAAAAACGCGAGCCGAGTGCTCGCGTTTTTGTTTCTTAGGCAACTGTTGCAAGTTCGCCCAATCCATGACAAAAGCGTTTGAACCACTGGATTTTTCGATTAGACTAAGCGCTCTTGATGACCGACAACAACCAACAAAAACAGCTTCACCTTGTTGCATTAAACCCTCGCTGCCTAACGGCGCGGGGGTTTTTCTTTGGGGCCGAGTACGGGCCTGCGCAAGTGATCGGAGGAAGATATGAGTGACTGGATAGCGTGGTTGATCGCCGCCGGCGTGCTGGTGGTGCTTGAAATGTTCACCGGCACGTTTTACCTGCTCATGATCGGGGTTGGCCTTGGCGCCGCGGGGGTGGCAGCGCTTGCGGGCGCAAGCGGTCCGATCCAGATACTGATTGCTGCATTTGTGGGCGTCATCGCAACGTATTCATTGCGCAAAAGCCGTTATGGAAGAACGTCGCGCACGGATGCGGCGAAGGATCCGAACGTGAACATGGATATCGGACAGTCCGTTCGAATCGACACCTGGAATGAAACCGGCGAAGGGATGCATATGACCCGGGCAAAATACCGTGGCGCCGACTGGGATGTCGAACTGTTGCAAGGGGCGGATCCCCGTCCCGGCACTTTTGTGATCCAGGAGGTGCGAGGTAACCGCCTGATCGTCTCGGACCAGCGGGAATAAATTATCCATCGGGGGAAAGCATCATGGAAATCACATTCGGCAGCCTCAGTTTAATTCTCTTCGTCATCGCCGTCGTCTTCGTATTCAAGACCATCAACGTCGTCCCGCAACAGCATGCATGGGTTGTGGAACGACTCGGCAAGTACCATGCGACGCTGGGTCCCGGCCTGAACATCGTCCTGCCATTCATCGACCGGATCGCTTACAAGCATTCGTTGAAGGAAATTCCGCTCGACGTGCCCAGCCAGGTCTGTATAACCAAGGACAATACCCAGCTGGAGGTGGACGGCATCCTGTATTTCCAGGTCACCGACGCCATGAGGGCTTCCTATGGGTCGTCGAATTACATCGCCGCCATCACCCAACTGGCCCAAACAACCTTGCGGTCGGTTATCGGCAAAATGGAGCTCGACAAGACGTTCGAAGAGCGCGATCACATCAACAAAAGCATAGTCAATGCAATCGATGAGTCGGCCGCGAATTGGGGCGTGAAAGTACTGCGCTACGAAATCAAGGATCTAACGCCGCCGAAAGAGATTTTGCATGCGATGCAGGCGCAGATCACGGCCGAGCGGGAGAAGCGGGCATTGATTGCCGCGTCGGAAGGACGCCGCCAGGAGCAGATCAACATCGCAAGCGGTGAGCGGGAAGCGTCCATCGCCCGGTCGGAAGGGGAGAAGCAGGCGGCGATCAACCGTGCGCAAGGCGAGGCGGCTGCCATCATGTCAATCGCCGAAGCGAGTGCCGAGGCGATACGCAAGACTGCCGCCGCTATTCGGGAGCCGGGCGGCTCCGATGCGGTGAACCTGAAAGTGGCGGAACAGTATGTCGATGCGTTTGCGAATCTCGCGAAGACCAATAATTCGATCATCGTCCCGGCGAACCTCAGCGATATCAGCGGCCTGATTGCCGGCGCGATGCATGTCGTGAAATCGCAGCAGAAGACCTGATTGCGGGGAAAAGATGAGGGCGGACAAGGTGAAATGCCTCGTGGCTGCTTTCCGACCAGATTTCAGCGGTAGTTCTGTTTCAGGATCGTCTGTTTTTCCCGCT
The DNA here is from genome assembly GCF_036846085.1 of Noviherbaspirillum sp. Taxonomy (NCBI): domain Bacteria; kingdom Pseudomonadati; phylum Pseudomonadota; class Betaproteobacteria; order Burkholderiales; family Oxalobacteraceae; genus Noviherbaspirillum; species Noviherbaspirillum sp. The sequence goes on from NZ_DAIUCO010000021.1 coordinate 21,162, forward strand.
GCCAGTCGCGCTGCTTTTCGCTTTCCCGCTTGTCATGCTGTTTCTTGCCCTTGGCGAGGCCGATCTCGCATTTGATCCGGCCCTTGGTGTAATGCATGTTCAGCGGCACCAAGGTATAGCCGGCGCGCTCGACCTTGCCGATCAGCCGCTTGATCTCCTCGGCGTTGAGCAGCAGTTTGCGGGTGCGGACCGGGTCCGGCGTGACATGGGTCGAGGCCGTCGGGAGCGGGCTGATATGGGATCCGAACAGGAAAACCTCGCCGTTTCGGACAATCACGTACGCTTCTTTCAACTGCACGCGCGCGGCCCGTATGGACTTCACTTCCCATCCATGTAACACCATGCCGGCTTCATAGCGTTCCTCGATGAAGTAATCATGGAAAGCTTTTTTATTGTCAACTATGGTCATGGATAGAGGAACTTGAGGCGGGTCGGTTAGAATTTCAGCTTCGCATTTTATCAAACGGTTCACATTCGATGGCAGTCGTCCATAAAACCGTCCTCCTGCATTACAGCGCGGAGCAAATGTTTTCGCTGGTGGATCGGGTGGAGGATTACCCTAAATTCTTGCCCTGGTGCGGCGGCGTCGACGTGCGGCAGCGCGAAGACAACAAGCTGGTTGCAACCCTGCAGATCAACTATCACGGCATCAGGCAGACGTTCACGACCGAAAATCGCAACAGCCCGCCGACCCGCATGGAGATGGTCCTGGTCGAAGGGCCATTCAAGCACTTGCATGGCACCTGGAACTTCAAGCCGTTGCGCGAAGATGCGTGCAAGATCGAATTCGACCTCCACTACGAGTTTTCGAGCCGCGTGCTCGAACAGCTGATCGGCCCGGTGTTCAATATGATTGCCAACAGTTTCGTGGATTCATTTTGCAAGCGGGCGGAAGTGGTGTATGGCGGAGACATCCATGGCTGAAGCGGCCGAAATCCGGGTGCAGGTTTGCTATGCAACGCCGGCCCGGCAAATCTTGCGCGAGTTGCAGGTCGTCGAAGGCGCGACGCTGCATGTGGCTATCCGACAGAGCGGCATGCTCGACGAGGCGTCCGAGATCGATCTGTCGGTGCTGCACGTCGGCGTCTTCGGCAAGCGGAAGAGCCTGGATGATGTGTTGAGGAATGGCGATCGGGTGGAAATCTACCGACCGCTGATCGCCGATCCGAAGGATTCCAGGCGCAGGCGGGCGGACAAGAAAGCTGGCTGAAAACCTGCAGGTGTGCGCGACCGGGCTAGGATTTGCATTCCTGCAAAAATGTCCGTGTGTCGCGAAGTTCACGCGCACGTTCCTCGTCACTGACAAACGTACGCTCTCCTTCCTTATCGCTGCGCGTGATTCGCACGCCGGATTCCAAGGTGCGCTGATACTCGCGTGCACGCTCGCAACTCTTTTCCTTGTCCGCCGCGAGCTTTTCCTGTTCCGCAGCCTTCTTTTCCTTTTCGGCCTGCTCGGTACGCCGTTTATGAAACTCCGCGTTTCTCTCCGCTGTCGTCATCGGCTGCTTGTCAGCGTTGGTGGCGGGGGTCTTTTCCTTATTGTCCGACACGGGCGCATCCACCGGGTTTGCAGCCCGCGCCTCTTTGCTTAGCCCTTTGAGAATGCGGGATTTCGGTACGGAAGGCGGAGGAGGCATATCGGAATACTGCTTTACGCCTTTCTCGTCCAGCCATACGAACTGGGCAGACGCAGCGCCGGCAGCAAAAAGGGCGACGAAGGCGACGGAGGCAAAGCCGATTTTTTTCATTGTGGTTCCTGGCAACAAGGCATAACTTTGATTTCGCCATGCTTTGATGGGGATGTCAATCTGCAAGCCCCGCAAATAGAGGATTTTCATCGCCGGATCATGCCGGAAAGCGACGTATTTAAAGTATTTCTGTATAATCTCGTTTTGCGCCTATAGGAATCACTATGCGTCTCCTTCAAAAAGCACTCACATTCGATGACGTGCTGCTCGTGCCGGCCCACTCGGACATCCTTCCCAAAGATACTTCCCTGAAAACGCGTCTGACACGCAATATCAGCCTCAATATTCCCCTGCTTTCGGCCGCGATGGACACGGTCACGGAAGCGCGCCTTGCAATTGCGATGGCGCAGGAGGGAGGCATCGGTATCATCCACAAGAACCTGACGCCGAAAGAACAGGCTCGCGAAGTCGCCAAGGTGAAGCGCTTCGAGTCGGGCGTCGTACGGGACCCGATCACAATTCCGCCGACCATGCGTATCCGCGATGTCATGGCATTGTCGCAGCAGCACGGCATCAGCGGATTTCCGGTTGTCGAGGGCCGCCAGGTCGTCGGCATCATCACCAACCGTGACCTGCGCTTCGAAGAGGAACTGGACGCGGAAGTGCGCGCGAAGATGACGCCGCGCGAGAAGCTGGTCTTCGTGAAGGACGGCGCCGAACTCACCGAAGCCAAGCGACTGATGAACAAGCACCGGCTGGAGCGAGTGATCGTGGTCAACGATGCCTTCGAGCTTCGCGGCCTGATCACGGTGAAGGACATCCAGAAAGCGACGGAACATCCGAACGCGTCCAAGGACGACCAGGGCAAGCTGCGCGTCGGCGCGGCGGTCGGCGTCGGCGCGGACAACGACGAACGCATCGATTTGCTGGTAAAGGCCGGTGTCGACGTCATCGTCGTCGATACCGCGCACGGCCATTCTAAGGGCGTGCTCGATCGCGTCAGATGGGTCAAGACCAATTACCCGCAGGTGGATGTCATCGGCGGCAATATCGCAACCGCCGCTGCCGCACTGGCGCTGGTGGAGCATGGCGCAGATGGCGTCAAGGTGGGCATCGGCCCAGGCTCGATTTGCACCACGCGCATCGTGGCAGGCGTCGGTGTTCCGCAGATCACGGCAATCTCCAACGTTTCCGAAGCGCTCAGAGGCAGTGGCGTACCCTGCATCGCCGACGGCGGCATCCGCTTCTCGGGCGATATTTCCAAGGCGCTTGCAGCCGGCGCATCGAGTGTCATGATGGGCAGCATGTTCGCCGGCACCGAAGAAGCGCCCGGTGAAGTCATCCTTTTCCAGGGACGCAGCTATAAATCGTATCGCGGCATGGGCAGTCTGGGTGCCATGGCGGACGGATCGGCCGACCGGTATTTCCAGGACTCCGCCAACAATGCCGACAAGCTCGTGCCTGAGGGCATTGAAGGCCGCGTGCCGTACAAGGGCAGCGTGCTGGCGATCCTGTATCAGCTGGTTGGCGGCGTGCGTTCCTCCATGGGTTACTGCGGCTGCGCCACCATCGATGAGCTGCGGGAAAAAGCTGCGTTCGTCGAGATTACCGCAGCCGGCATGCGCGAGTCGCATGTGCATGATGTGCAGATCACCAAAGAAGCGCCGAATTACCGTGCCGACTAAGCGTGCTGCGCACTCGGCCTGAGGGTATGCCGATATGACAGATCGCCCCCGCGCATCCCGGTTGTCGGTGCAATTGCAGCCGTCCGGTCTGCCGGAGTACATCAACGTCGACGATTGCCGGTGCGATCCGCAGATTCAGCGAATTCGCCGTATCGGTGAGCGACTTTTCGATGTGGCGAACTGCGTCATTCGTCTCGGCAATTCGTTGCCGTTGCCTGGTAGTGAAGGCGGCTTGTTGTCAGAGATCGCAACATCATTCTGCTACAGCATGCCCTTGGTAGAACAACCGGTTGCGGTACAGGATCTGCGCGGGGATCCATTGCTGTCCAAGCATGCTTTTGTGGCCAATACGCCATATTTTCAGTTTTATGCAGCATCGCCGATTCGTTGCAAGGACGGTGCATTGATCGGTTCGATTGTCTTGCTGGATTATTCGCCGCGCTCGTTCGGTGAAGACGACCAGCAGGCACTGGCGGATCTGGCCGGGCTGGTGGAGCGCGAACTTTTGTTCCGGTCGATGAACGCGACCCAGCTTGAGCTGGAGAAAAAAAACAAGAACCTCCGCCGAAAATCGCTGATCGATCCGTTGATCGGAACCTGGAATCGCGGCGCAATCATGCGCATCCTTGCCATTGAGGCGACCCGATGCGACAAGGCGGGCGCACCGCTTTCCCTGATCGTTGCGGATCTGGATCATTTTAAGAAGATCAACGATACCTATGGTCACCCGGCAGGTGACGCCGTGTTGGTCAAGGTGGCCAGCAGGCTCCGGTCCTGCATCCGTCCCCAGGAAGCATTGGGGCGCTATGGCGGCGAGGAGTTTTTGATTGTGTTGCCTGGGTCCGATGCTGCCGCGGCCATGTCGGTTGCGGAACGGATGCGCGAGACGATCGAGGCGCAGCCGGAAGTGATCAGTGGCGTGACCCTCAAGCTCACCATCAGCGCGGGCGTTGCTTCGACGGTTACCTTCCCGAACGCCACGACCGAGGAATTGATCAGCCGTGCCGATGTCGCGTTGTATGCGGCCAAGGATCGTGGCCGCAACTGCGCGGTACAGGCGCAACAAAAAATTTAATGTCTTTATCGAACCATTCCATGCATTCAAAAATTCTCATTCTTGATTTCGGCTCCCAGGTCACCCAGCTGATCGCACGTCGCGTGCGGGAAGCGGGCGTATTCTCCGAGGTCTATCCCTACGACGTCGGCGACGACTTCATCCGTAATTACGGTGCGGCCGGCATCATCCTCTCGGGCGGTCCGAATTCCGTCACCGAGGGCGATACGCCGCGGGCGCCGCAGGCAGTGTTCGACATCGGCGTGCCGGTGCTCGGAATCTGCTACGGCATGCAGACGATGGCAGAGCAACTCGGCGGCAAGGTCGAAAACGGGAAGGTGCGCGAATTCGGCTATGCGGAAGTGCGTGCCCGCGGACACACCGCGCTGCTGAACGGGATCAGCGACTTCGTCACCTCGGAAGGCCACGGCATGCTGAAGGTCTGGATGAGTCACGGCGACAAGATCATCGAACTGCCGCCGGGATTCAAACTGATGGCATCGACGGACAATTGCCCGATTGCCGGCATGGCAGATGAAGAGCGCAGGATGTATGCGGTGCAGTTCCACCCGGAAGTCACGCATACGCTGCAGGGCAAGGTCATTCTCAGCCGGTTCGTGCATGAGATCTGCGGGTGCAAATCCGACTGGAACATGCCCGATTACATAGGCGAAGCGGTCGAGGCGATCCGCAGGCAGGTCGGTGACGATGAAGTCATCCTCGGCTTGTCCGGCGGTGTCGACAGCAGTGTTGCGGCGGCCCTGATTCACAAGGCGATCGGCAATCAGCTCACCTGCGTGTTCGTCGACCATGGCCTGTTGCGGCTCGATGAAGGCGCGATGGTGATGAACATGTTCGGCAAGAACCTCGGCGTGAAAGTCATCCACGTCGATGCGACCGAACAGTTCATGGGGCATCTTGCCGGCGTCACCGATCCGGAAGCGAAGCGCAAGATCATCGGACGCGAATTCGTCGAGGTGTTCCAGGCGGAGGCGGGCAAGCTGAAAAACGCGCGCTGGCTGGCGCAGGGCACGATCTATCCCGATGTGATCGAGAGCGCGGGCAAGGGCAAGAAAACAGCGCATACCATCAAGAGCCATCACAATGTCGGCGGCCTGCCGGAAACCCTGAACCTGAAGCTGCTGGAGCCGCTGCGGGAATTGTTCAAGGACGAGGTGCGCGAACTCGGCGTGGCGCTCGGTCTGCCGCATGACATGGTGTACCGCCATCCATTCCCCGGTCCCGGCCTCGGGGTCCGTATCCTGGGCGAAGTGAAGAAAGACTATGCCGACCTGCTGCGTCGTGCCGATGCGATCTTCATCGAAGAACTTCGCGCCACGCGCGATGATGAAGGCAAATCTTGGTACGACAAGACCAGCCAGGCGTTCGCGGTGTTTTTGCCGGTCAAATCCGTCGGTGTCATGGGCGATGGCCGGACATACGAATACGTGGTGGCACTGCGCGCCGTGCAGACCCAGGACTTCATGACCGCGCACTGGGCACACCTGCCGCACGAGTTGCTGGGGAAGGTATCCAACCGCATCATCAACGAGGTGCGCGGCATCAACCGCGTGGTGTATGACATCTCCGGCAAACCGCCCGCCACCATTGAATGGGAATAAGACCTGTCGGGATGGCTTGCCCATCCCCGGGCAGCCTTACGCGACCTAACTGAGCCAGACTGGCAAGCAACAACGTGACATACAGCGTCAAAGAAATTTTTTACACCCTGCAGGGTGAAGGCACCCATGCCGGACGCCCGGCGGTGTTCTGCCGCTTTTCCGGCTGCAATTTGTGGTCGGGAAGGGAGAGCGACCGATCGTCGGCGGTGTGCAAGTTCTGCGATACCGACTTTGTCGGAACGGACGGCGAGCTGGGCGGCAAATATCCCGATAGCGGCAGCCTGGCGAATCTGATCGATTCTCTTTGGCCGACGAGCTACGCCGGCAGCAAGTTCGTGGTCTTTACCGGCGGGGAGCCGCTGCTGCAGCTCGATCAGCCCCTGATCGACAGCATGCATGCCTGCGGCTTCGAAATCGCGATCGAGACGAATGGCACGCTGGATGTGCCGGCGGATATCGACTGGGTCTGTGTCAGTCCGAAAGCCGGATCATTTTTGCGCGTTACTCGCGGCAACGAGTTGAAGGTCGTCATCCCGCAACAGGACCAGGTGCTGGCGAATTACGAAGACCTGGATTTCGACCATCTTTATCTCCAGCCCATGGACGGCCCGCAACTGGAGGCCAACACCCGGCTGGCAATCGACACCTGCAAGAAAAATCCGCGGTGGAAGCTGAGCCTGCAAACGCACAAACTGCTGCACATTCCCTGAAAACTATGCTCACCATCACCCGCAAACTGGAATTCGATGCCGGCCATCGGATTCCCGATCATAAAAGCCAATGCCGCAATCTTCATGGCCACCGTTACACGCTGGAAATCACGCTGGTCGGCGCCATCATCAGCGAGGAGGGCAGTTCCGACAACGGCATGATCATGGACTTTTCCGACGTCAAGGCGCTGGCGAAACAGCACCTGGTCGATGTCTGGGACCACGCCTTTCTCGCCTATGAAAAAGATACCGCCGTGCTGGAGTTTCTTGCCAGTATCCCCGGCCACAAGACGGTCATCATTTCTTCCATCCCGACGGTGGAGAACCTTGCGCAGACCGCGTTCAACATTCTGAAAGCCGCATACCAGGACAGGTATGGCACCGGCCTGCGCCTGCATAAGCTGGTGCTGCACGAGACACCCAACTGCTGGGCTGAAATTACCGATGCATGAGCCGACGCATGAGGCATTCATGCGGCTGGCGCTGGACCAGGCGCGCAATGCCTGGGCGCTGGGCGAGGTCCCGGTCGGCGCGGTGGTCGTCAAGGACGGCGAAGTCATCGCCACCGGCTTCAACCAGCCAATCGGCACCCATGATCCGACTGCCCATGCGGAAGTCATGGCGCTACGGGCTGCAGCGACGCTGCTCGGGAACTACCGTCTTCCCGGCTGCGTGCTCTACGTCACGCTGGAACCGTGCGCAATGTGCTCGGGGGCAATGATGCATGCGCGGCTGGCGCAGGTGGTCTACGGCGCTACCGATCCGAAGACCGGCGTCTGCGGTTCCGTGCTCAACCTTTTCGAACAGGAAAAGCTGAACCATCACACCGAACTGGTCGGCGGCGTGCTCGAAGAGGAGTGCAGCACATTGCTGAAAGCCTTCTTCGCGGAACGCCGGCAACAGGCCTTGCGCCGCGGTGTTGTTGTCCAGGAAGAAAAGTGAATGCGGCTGGCATATGCCTTGCGTAGATCCACAGGACCTTACACTACGTCCGTGCGGATGGTGGCGATCCGGCCGTAGAAAGAGCAGAAATGCACTGGCTCGTGTAAAGTCTTCCCGCCGCGCGCTCCGGCAAGGCAGTTTCGCAGCGGACGGATAAGTGTGCAGGCGCTTCAATATAGACATCGAATGCCCAGATCAAGCTCATCGTTTTCCTCGGCTGCATCAGCCACGTCGTCTTCATCGTCCTCATCGTCGTTAAGAAAGCATGCTGCGGCAGACAACATCAAGTCGCCCGGCTGGTGGCTCTTGGCGTTGGAAGGACGTGCGCCCTGGGAACTCGGCGCGTCACTGCTGGCGGCACCGATCCTGCGGTCCGCACCGAAAGGCGACGGCCATCCGGTGGTGGTGTTTCCCGGCCTCGTCACCGGGGATCTTGCCACGGCGGTACTGCGCAATTTTTTGTCGGAGCGCAGCTACGCCTCTTACGCATGGAAGCAGGGGCTCAATCTCGGCCCGCGTCCCGGCGTCATTGAAGCATGCGTCGAACGGGTTGAAAAGTTGCGCCGCGAACATGGCCGCACCGTCAGCCTTGTCGGCTGGAGCTTAGGCGGTTTGTATGCGCGGGAAATCGCAAAACTGATACCCGGCGACGTGCGGCAGGTCATTACGCTGGGTACCCCCTTTGCCGGCGATCCGAAAGCAACCAATGCCTGCTGGCTGTATGAACTTGCCAGCGGCCTGCGTATCGACGGGGACGCGCGAATCAGTACGCTGAAGGACCCGCCACCGGTTCCGACGACATCGATCTACAGCCGTACCGACGGCGTGGTCGCGTGGCAATGCAGCATGGAGCAGGAGACCGATCGCTCCGAAAATATCGAGGTGCCTGCCAGCCACATGGGTATCGGCGTCAATCCGCTGTCCCTGTACGCGATTGCGGACCGGCTGGCGCAGCCGGAGCAGCATTGGCAACGGTTCGACAGAAACCGCTACGGCATCTTCGGGAAAATGTTGTACCGCGATCCGCACCGCGCACCCGCGGCGGAACGCACTTAATCGAATTGAAGGGGAATGGTTTGCCTGTCATTGAAAGTAACGGAATCCAGCTGGCCTACGACACGCTGGGAAACCGTAAAAACGAGCCGGTACTGCTGATTGCGGGACTCGGCCTGCAATTGATCTCCTGGCCGGAGGAATTCTGCAGAACGCTCGCCGCGCAAGGGTTTTACGTCATCCGCTTCGACAATCGCGACAGCGGGCTGTCCACCAAGATGGATCAGCTCGGCAAGCCGGACCTGGCAATGGCCTTTATGAAGTCGATGTTCCACATGCCGATCCTGTCGGGCTACACGCTGTACGACATGGGGAAGGACGCGACCGGACTGCTTGATGCGCTCGAAATCTCAAAGGCACACATCGTCGGCGCGTCGATGGGCGGCATGATCGCGCAGATCATCGCCGGCACCGCGCCTCACCGCACACTGACCCTGACTTCCATCATGTCCACCAGCGGCCGGCCGGGATTGCCCGGGCCGACGATGGCTGCCAACAGCGCGTTATTGTCGCGACCGGCAAATCCGCGCGACATTAATAGCGTGATCGATCATTTCGTGCGCACGTTTCGCGTCATCGGCAGCCCGGGCTACCCGACGCCGGAACCGGTGCTGCGCAGGCAGGTCGAAGCCAGCATCCGGCGCAATATCTGCCCGGCCGGCACCGCGCGCCAGTTGCTGGCGATCGCGGCATCAGGCGACCGTGGCGCCATGCTGGATACCATCAGGGCGCGAACGCTGGTGATCCACGGCACCGACGATCCGCTGGTGCCGATCGCGTGCGGACGCGATACCGCGCGACTGGTGCGCGGCGCGATCCTGCACGAAATCAAAGGCATGGGACACGATATCCCGCCGGCGCTCGAAGTCGGCCTGGCTCAGCTGATCGGCGCCCATCTCAAGGGCGAATTGATCGAGCATGCCGGCGGCGCATAGAATTTCAAGCGTTTCCCTCTTCGGCCCGTCCGTTCCGCCTCCATGATTACAAACAGTCATCCACCCGCAGGCACCTGCGTGGCGATCATCGCGCCCGGCGGCTACGCAGCGGACGAGAATGCACTTCCGCGTGCCATCGCGGCGCTGCGATCCTTCGGATGCATCGTCAAGCTCTTCCATGATCCGGCGGAGCGTCACCTGCGTTTCGGCGGCAGCGACGAGACCCGGATTGCCCGCCTGCACGCGGCCGCGGCAGACCCGGAGGTTGATATCGTGCTCGCGCTGCGAGGCGGATACGGCATGTCGCGCCTGTTGCCGGCAATCGACTTCCAGGCGCTGGCGGCGAGCGGCAAGCTGTTTGTCGGCCATAGCGACTTCACCGCCTTTCATCTCGGGATGCTGGCCCGCACCGGTGCCGTCACCTTTGCAGGTCCGATGGTGTGCGACGATTTCTCGCGCGAAGAGCCGAGTGCCTTCACGCTGCAGAAGTTCTGGCGATGCGTGTCGGCGCCCGCCTGCACAATCGAATTCATCGGTCCGGGCAGCCCGCCGGCCGATCTGGCGGGCACGCTGTGGGGAGGCAATCTCACCATGGTGACGCATCTGCTCGGCACGCCGTACTTTCCCACGGTGTACGGCGGCATCCTGTTCCTCGAGGATGTGAACGAACATCCTTACCGGGTGGAGCGCATGCTGCTGCAGCTATGGCACGCTGGTGTGCTGGCGCGGCAGAAAGCGATCGTGTTGGGAGATTTTTCGGCTTACCGCTTGAGCGATTACGACAACGGCTATGACTTCGACGCGATGCTGCGATACCTGAGGGAGACGCTGGGGCTGCCGGTATGGACCGGACTGCCATTCGGGCATACGCGGGACAAGGTGACGCTGCCGGTGGGTGGTGTGGGGCGGCTGGTGTCGGATGGCGAGTCGTGCCGGCTTGAGATCGGGAGCTATCCGTCTTTAGGCGGTGGGGTATATGCGATGCGTCGCTAGGGAAGGGGTGATGGGTAAATGTGCTGGACGCGCTTCTTGTAAAGGTGCAATGCCACAGTACGGTTCCCTCTGCATTTCTGGGGGGCGGCCAGGGAAAGGAGCCTTCCAGCCTCAGCCCGGCCTTTCCCTTATGTGCCAACCAAATTCGCCACCCTCAACGTCACCTTCAAGCTCATGCTTTCTCCTTCCGCCAATACCTTCAATCCCGGCCAGCCTTCCATGTGAAAGGCATCGATGGGCTGGGTGATCGGCTCGTAGCAGAAGTAGGGCAAATCCGGCGGGCGGTACATCAGGCTATAGCCGGGCGAGTTTTCCATGGTCATCGTCAACGACAATCCACGGTTGGGATAAGTGATGACCGCCGTGCCGTCCCAGCCGTTGAAGCCAGTGTCGATCATCGGCCCATTCAGCGGCGCGGGCGTGTTGTAGTCCCAGGTCGGAGGAAACTCGCTGGCGTAGGCAATCGGGATCGGGTCCTTGCCGGAGAGCCATACGCCGGTGGTGCGCGCCTGCAGCAACGTATCGGCATTACGGACGAAGTAGGGATGCAGGCCGAGGCCGTAGGGCAGAGCTTGCTTGCCGAGATGGGTGACGGTCAGGTCGATCGCCAGGCCGTCGGGCAGGAAGGTGAAAGTCTCGATGCTAGCATGATCGTAGGGATTGCCATCGAAGCGATGCGATTCCAGGGCAAGGCGGATGTGACTTGCGGAGCGTTCCGCGACCTGCCACGACTGCAACCAGCCGTCCCCGTGAATGGGATAGTTCTCGCCGTCGCGGTTGAGCTTGATCGGATAGAACATGCCGTCCTGTTCAAAGCCGCCGCCGGTGATGCGGTTCGACCATGGCGTCAGCGGAAAGCAGGCGACCGTGTACAGATCCGCCTTCGCGCCGTCCCACGGGCGGAACAGCGGCGTCCAGCCGCTGTCGGTTTTCCAGTCCCAGCCGGCCACCGCGCCGCCCAGTTCCGGCACCAGCCGCAGCCGCTGCGTGTCGGATTGCAAGGTGTAGATTTCAGCACTCATGCGGGTCATCCTCGGAATCGGTTTGCGGGCATGCCGGGAATGTCGACGTCAACGGCGAACAGTCCACCCGCCAGCGGTTCACGCTCCAGTTGCTGCTCCGACAGGCCGTTGCGGGCGCTGGTGATGTAAAGCGTGGTGAAGTTCGGTCCGCCGAATGCGCAGCTGGTGATCTGGCTGCAGGGCAGTTCGATGGTTTTCAGCACCTTGCCATCGGCATCGTGGCGGGTGACCTTGCTCGCGCCCCAATGCGCAATCCAGAGTCCGCCTTCAGCATCGGTCGCCATGCCGTCGGGCGACCCGTCCTCTTCGCTGAATTGAAGGAACAACCGCTTGTTCGAGATCTCGCCGGAAGCGGAGTCGAAGTCGAACGCATAGACCCTGCCGCGCGCGCTGTCGTTGTGATACATCGTCTTGTCGTCGGCCGACCATGCGGGACCATTGGTGACGATATAACCGGAATCCATTTTCCTGCATTCGCGGTCCGGTGACAGCCGGTAGAGCGAACCCGCTTCCAACGTGCAGTTGAACTCGACCGAGCCGGCCCAGAAGCGGCCGTGCTTATCGCACTTGCCGTCATTGAAGCGATTTTCCGGCAGGTGCGCTTCCGGTTCGGCCAACGGCGTCAATTCTTCGGTAGCCGGATTAAAGAAAGCGAAGCCATGGCGCAGAGTGATGACGAGGCCATCGGCCGATTCACGCTCGGCCAGGGCGGAAATCTCCTGGTCGAATTGCCAGGTCCGCTGTTCCTGCCACGGCGAGTAACGGTTCAGCCGGCGGTTCAGGATATCCACCCAGTAAAGCGCCTGCTCCTTCACCGACCATAGCGGTCCTTCGCCAAGTTTTGCCTTGGCGTCCCATACACACTCAGGTGTTTTCATCTATTCATCTCCCTTGCTGCTGCTTGTTTAGCATGTTGTAAATGCGATTGCGTTAATGTGATTCGCGCGGCACCGGTGCGCCGCTGCTGCCTACCAGAAAGTCCAGGTCGGCGCCGAGGTGTGCCTGCTGCACATGGTCGACGTACATCTTTGCGTAACCGCGGTCAGGGCGCGGCGGCGGCGTCCACTCCGTCTTGCGCCGGGCGAGTTCGTCGTCGCTGACTTCGAGATGCAGGGTGCGCTTGGAGACGTCCATCTGGATGATGTCGCCGCTGCGCACCAGCGCCAGCGGGCCACCTACCGCCGCTTCCGGCGACGTATGCAGGACGACGGTGCCGTACGCGGTGCCGCTCATGCGCGCATCCGAGATACGCACCATGTCGGTAATGCCTTTTTGCAGGACCTTGGTCGGCAAGGGCATGTTGCCGACCTCGGCCATGCCGGGATAACCGCAGGGGCCGCAGTTCTTCAGCACCATGATGCAGTTTTCATCGATGTCGAGGTCCGGGTCATCGAGCTTCTCGCGCAATTCCTCGATCGACTCGAATACCACCGCGCGTCCGCGATGCGTCAGCAGGTGCGGTGAGGCGGCGGACGGCTTGATCACCGCGCCGTTCGGCGCCAGGTTGCCTTTGAGGATGGCAATGCCGGCCCGTTCCTTGAACGGCTCTTCCAGCGGCTTGATCACTTCGCGGTTGTAGCAGGGAGCACCTTCGATGTTTTCCGCCAGGCTTCTGCCGTTGGCGGTGAGAGCGTTGCCGTGCAGAAGATGCTTGATCTCGGCCATCAGGGCCGGCAACCCGCCGGCATAGTAAAAATCCTCCATCAGGAACTGGCCTGATGGCTGCAGGTTCAGCAGGCAGGGCATCTCGCGGCCGATGCGGTCCCAGTCCTCCAGCTTGAGTTCGACGCCGATGCGTCCGGCGATCGCCAGTAGGTGCACCACGGCATTGGTCGAGCCGCCGATCGCGGCGTTGACCCGAATCGCGTTCTCGAACGCCTCGCGAGTGAGGACCTTATCCATCGTCAGATTTTCCTCGACCATCTGCACGATGCGGCGGCCACTGAGCTGGGCAAGCCGGTTGCGTCGCGAGTCGGATGCCGGGATCGCCGCATTGCCCGGCAGCGACATGCCAAGCGCTTCGACCATGCAGGCCATGCTGGATGCGGTACCCATTGTCATGCAATGGCCGGCCGACCTGTTCATGCAGGCTTCCGCCTCGGAAAATTCTTCCTGCGACATGGTGCCCGCACGGACCATTTCCGACATCATCCAGACGCCGGTGCCTGAGCCGATGTCCTTGCCGTGAAACTTGCCGTTGAGCATCGGTCCGCCGGACACGCCGATGGTCGGCAGTCCGCAGCTTGCGGCGCCCATCAACAACGAGGGCGTGGTCTTGTCGCATCCCATCAGCAATACGACACCGTCGAGCGGATTGCCGCGGATCGATTCCTCCACATCCATGCTGGCAAGATTTCTGAACAGCATCGCCGTCGGGCGGATCTGGGTTTCGCCGGGAGACATCACGGGGAACTCTAGCGGGAATCCGCCTGCCTCAAGGACACCTCGCTTGACGAATTCCGCCAGTTCTCTGAAGTGGCTATTGCAAGGCGTCAACTCGGACCAGGTGTTGCAAATGCCGATGATCGGCCGGCCATCGAAGGAATCCTGCGGATAACCCGGTTTTGCCGTCCAGCTCCGATGCACGAAGCCGTCGCGGTCCTGTTTTTCAAACCAGGCCTGACTGCGACGTTTTGGGTATTTGGTGGTCATAGGAATGAATTAACTCTTGTGGGGG
>NZ_DAIUCO010000022.1:0-34341 GCF_036846085.1 Noviherbaspirillum sp.
GGGGAGGTGTTTGGGGAGGTGGATGCTGCAGGGTAGTGTGTCGTTGAATCTGCAAATGAACTGGCCGCCGGGTTCATAAAGAAAGAGCCCCTTCCCCCTTGTAGGGGGGAGGCTGGGATGGGGGTGTGAAGGTAGATTTAATGCATGCGTTGATTCGACCGCACTACCCCCTCCCTAGCCCTCCCCCTGCATGGGGGAGGGGACCCTACGTTTAATTTGTGGAAAGTCTTTGCAAAATTACCGCTGGCTACAAGAACAAAACAATAGGAGACAACCCATGCACGTCAAATCCGGCAACCGCCGCGCACCACCATGCTAACCAACCTCCTCGGCGTCCTCTTCGACGGCATCGCCTACGGCAGCCTGCTGTTCCTCATCAGCGTCGGCCTGTCGGTCACCATGGGCCTGATGAACTTCATCAACCTTGCCCACGGCGCGTTCGCGATGCTCGGCGGCTATGCCTGCGTGGTGCTGATGAGCCGTGCCGGCATGCCGTTCCTGCTGACCCTGCCGCTGGCATTCGCCGCCAGCGCGGCAGTGGGCTTCCTGCTCGAACGCACGCTCTACCGGCACCTGTACAAGGCGCCCCATCTCGACCAGGTCCTCTTTTCCATTGGCCTGACCTTCATGGCGGTGGCGGGCGCGACCTATGTCTTCGGCCCCACGCAGCAGCCGGTGGCACTACCTGAATGGCTGCGCGGCCAGGTGTCGCTGTTCGGCCTCGATGTGGGCACCTACCGGCTGTTCCTCATCGGCATCGTCGTCGCCGTCACGCTCGCGCTCGGCTACCTGATCGAACGCACCCGCTTCGGCGCCCAGATACGGGCCTCGGTCGATAACCAGCAGGCGTCCGCCGGCCTCGGCATCAACGTCAACCGGGTTTTCAGCCTGACCTTCGCGCTCGGTTCCGGCCTTGCCGGCCTCGGCGGCGGATTAGGTATCGATGTGCTCGGCCTCGATCCGGTATTTCCGATCAAGTACATGGTCTACTTCCTGCTCGTGGTCGCGGTCGGCGGCGCCGGCACCATCAAGGGACCGCTGTTCGCCGCGCTGATCCTCGGTGTCTTCGATGTGGCGGGCAAATACTACGTACCGGAAATCGGCGCGTTCGTCATCTATGGCCTGATGGTGGTGCTGCTGATCCTCTTTCCCGCCGGCCTGCTCGGGAGGCGCGCATGAAGCCGACAACCCTGTCCACGCCGCTGGCCCCTCCTGTCGGCGCGTCGCCGGCGATGCGCCTGCCGAACGACCGCTGGCGGCCGCTCGAAATCATCTTCTGGCTGTCGCCGCTGCTGGCCTATTTCCTGTTCCCGGGCTACCTCGTGCTGATCAGCCAGATCATGATCGTCGGCCTGTTCGCCCTGTCGCTCGACCTGATTCTCGGCTACGCCGGCATCGTGTCGCTCGGCCATGCGGCCTTCTTCGGGCTGGGCGCCTACACCGCCGGATTGCTGTCGGTGCATGGCTGGGGCGAGCCGATCTCCGGCCTGCTGGCGGCGGGCGCATTGTCGGCGCTGGCCGGCTTCATCGTCAGCTTCCTGGTGGTGCGCGGCAACGACCTCACGCGGCTGATGGTCACGCTCGGCATCGGCCTGATGTTCTTCGAAGCGGCCAACAAGGCGGCCTTCATCACCGGCGGCGTCGACGGCCTGCAGGGCATGATGGTCGGCAAGCTGTTCGGCATCTTCGAATTCGACCTGTACGGCAAGACTGCCTTCTTCTACAGCTTCGCCGTGCTGCTGATCCTGTTCGCGTTGCTGCGGCGCGTCGTGCATTCGCCGTTCGGGCTCGGCCTTGTCGGCATCCGCGAGGGCGGGCGCAGGATGCCGGCCATCGGCGCCAATGTCCAACGGCGACTTACGGTGGCATTCACCATCGGCGCGGCCGTTGCCGGCATCGCCGGCGCGCTGCTGGCGCAGACCACGCAGTTCGTCGGCCTCGACAGCCTCAGCTTCGCCCGCTCGGCGGAACTGGTGATCATCCTCGTGCTCGGCGGCACGGGCCGGCTCTACGGCGCGCTGATCGGCGCGATGGTGTTCATGCTGGCGCAGGATTACATCGCCGGCCTTAATCCGGCGTACTGGCAGTTCTGGATCGGCTTGCTGCTGATCGTGATCGTGCTGTTCGCCCGCGGCGGCATCCTCGGCGGGCTGGAAAAGATACGCGACCGGTTCCAGCCGAAGGGAGGCAGGAAATGAGCGCGAAGACTGATGCCATCCTGCGTACCGAGGGCCTCTCCAAGCAGTGGGGGGCGTTCAAGGCCAACAGCGACGTGAACCTGTCCTTCGAATCCGGCGGACGGCATGCGCTGATCGGCCCCAACGGCGCCGGCAAGACGACCTTCATCAACCTGCTCACCGGCAGCCTGCCGCCCACCTCGGGCAAGGTGTTCTTCGGCGGCCAGGACATCACCGCCTTGCCGCAGCACCAGCGGGTCAAGCGCGGAATGACGCGCACGTTCCAGATCAATACCCTGTTCGCCGGATTGACCGTGCTGGAATCGGTGATGCTGGCGATTTTCGAGCGCAGGGGACTGCAGTTCACCTGGCACAAAACCGTCGCCCGGCACCAGGAAGAAGCCGATGAGGCGATGGCGCTGCTGGCGTCGCTGAAGATGGATCGCGATGCCCATGCGGTCACCCGCAATCTGCCGTACGGAAAGCAGAGGCTGGTCGAGATTGCGCTGGCATTGGCCACCAGGCCGAAGGTGCTGCTGCTCGACGAACCGGCGGCCGGCATCCCGGCTGCCGAAAGCGCCGAACTGTTCGATGTCATCGCCCGCCTGCCGCGCGATGTCACCGTGGTTTTCATCGAGCATGACATGGGGCTGGTATTCCGTTTCGCCGAGCGCATCACGGTGATGGTCGGCGGCAGGGTGCTGACCGAAGGCACGCCGGCGGAGATCGCCGCCGATCCCCGCGTGAAGGAAGTCTATCTGGGGGAGGCGGAACATGGCTGAACTGCTCGCGCTCGACAAGGTCACCGCCGGCTATGGCGAATCGGTGGTGTTGGAGGACATCTCGTTCGCCATGCAGGAAGGCGACAGCCTGGCGCTGCTGGGCCGCAACGGCGTCGGCAAGAGCACGCTGCTGATCACGCTGATGGGTCTGACCCGCCAGCACGGCGGCACGATACGCTGGCGGGGCGCCGACATCGGCCGCGTGCCGACGCATGCCCGTGCGCAGGCCGGCCTGGGCTGGGTGCCGCAGGAACGCTTCATGTTCCCTTCATTGACGGTGGAAGAGCATCTCACGGTCGTGGCGCGGCCCGGCGAATGGGATGTGAAGAAGATCTACCAGATGTTCCCGCGCCTTGAAGAGCGGCGCGGCAACCTCGGCAGCCAGTTGTCCGGCGGCGAACAGCAGATGCTGGCCATCGCCAGGGCGCTGATGGTCAACCCGAAGCTGCTGCTGCTCGACGAACCGATGGAAGGGCTGGCGCCGATCATCGTGCAGGAATTGCTGCGTGCCCTGCGAGCCCTGATCGTCGACAAGGGCATGTCGGTGATCGTGGTCGAACAGCATGCACGCATGGCGCTATCGATTACCAGGCGTGCGATCGTGCTCGACCGCGGGCGCATCGTGCACGATTCCGACAGCGAAAGCCTGCTGCGTGCGCCGGAGGTGCTGGACCGGCTCGTGGCGGTCGCGTAATGGTGAAATCGCGCTTCAGTACATGCTGGCGGTCGGGCGCACGATGATTTCACTCACATCGACATCCGCCGGCTGCTCGATCGCGTAGGCGACGGCACGGGCGATCGCGTCGGATGGAATGGCGACCTTGCGGAAAGTGCGCATTTCCTCCCGTCCCGTCGGATCGGAAATGGACTCCGCCAGCTCCGATTCGGTGACGCCCGGGGACACCACCGTGACCCGGATGTCGCTGCCCACCTCCTGCCGCAATCCTTCCGAGATCGCCAGCACCGCATACTTGGTCGCGCAGTAGACTGCCGCGGCCGGGCTGACGGCATGCGCACCGATTGACGCCATGTTGAGGAACTGGCCGGCGCGCTGCTTCTGCATGATCGGCAGGGCGGCGGCGATGCCATGCAGCACGCCACGGATGTTGACGTCGATCATCCGGTTCCATTCATCGACCTTGAGTGCTTCCAGCTTCGATAGCGGCATCACGCCGGCATTGTTGATCATCACATCGACCCGGCCGAATTCGGCCTGGGCGAAGTCGACGAAGCCCTGCATATCTTCCAGCCGTGTGACGTCGAGCGCACGATACCGTGCCGATCCACCGTTCGCCCGGATGTCCGCGGAAAGCGACTCCAGCCGGTCGGTGCGGCGCGCGCCCATTACCACGTGGGCGCCCCTGTGCGCAAGATGACGGGCGGTCGCTTCGCCAATACCGCTGCTGGCGCCGGTAATCAGGACGACTTTATTCTTGATGATGCCGGATTCGATGTTGTTCATGATGGGATGCTCCTGCTAGATGGTTGAAAAGACTGTTGCGCGATCAGCGCGGTGCACTGTCGGCGCGCTGTGCGGCAAACAATTCCCTCAGTGCCTGCGCCGCATCGATGGCGCGCGGAAAACCCGCCGTGACCGTTGTCAGGTAGACGATTTCCTTGAGTTCCTCTTCCGTCGCACCGAGCTTCAATGCATAACCCGCGTGGATTTTCAGGACGGTCACATTGCCCTGTGCGGCGAATGCGGCGACTGCCGCAAGCTGGCGCGTGCGGTCGTCGAGTACCCCGCGTGACCACACGTCGCCGAGCGAGTAATCGACGATGCCGTCCGCCAGGACCGGGAAATCCTGGCGCAGCGCATTCAACACCGGTTGCCCGGCGCCGCCAGACAGTTTCGCGATGGTGGCCTCACCTTTCGTGCGCCGATCTCCGGCAGCATCGTCCGCACCCGCGGTTGCAGCAAATAGTGATAGCGCGAGAATACTCAGGGAAAAAGGTCTGTTGTTCATGGCATTCCTTTAAAAAGTGAAGTGCGGAGAGGAAGCAAGCGATCCGCAGGCACGACCGGCGGCGCTGCGATGAGGGAAGTCTACGAGCCGGATGTGGAGAAATGAATGCCGAGAATTGTCGATCTATTGCCTAATCCTCTTAGGGCATGGAATCGACGGCAAACACATGGTTAAATTGGCGCCTGTCCATGGATTCCTGGAGACGCATTGATGAATGCAGGCAATCAAAATACCGGTCAGGCCGCATCACGCCAGGCGCGCATGATCGACTTGCTGGGGACGCTGGCGCCGTCCGAGGGATATACGCTATCCGCGCTCGACGGCGTGCGGTTTATGCGCTCGAACCATTCGTTGCCGCGCACGCCGGTACTGTACGAGCCGAGCATCGTGGTCGTATGCCAGGGACGCAAGCGCGGCTATGTCAACGACAGGATCTACACCTACGACGCGCAGCAGTTCCTGGTTCTTTCGGTGCCGCTTCCGTTTGAAAGTGAAACCATGGCCAGCCCGGCCGAGCCGATGCTGGCGGTCGCCATACGCATCAATCTGTCGGTTGCAGCGGAACTGGCGCTGGCCCTCGACGAGACCCAGCGGCATACGCTGGCTGTACCGGTCGGCATCTGCTCGACGCCTTTGGATGGCAATCTGAGCGATGCTGTGCTGCGGCTTCTGGATGCCCTGAGGTCACCACTCGACGCCCGTATTCTTGGCCCGTCCATCGTGCGGGAGATTTATTTCCGGGTGCTGACAGGAGAGCAGGGCCCTGCGCTACGGGCCGCACTGACGCACCATAGCCAGTTCGGCAAAATCGGCAAGGCCCTCCGCCGCATCCATGCGGACTACCACGGCGACCTGGATGTGGATACGCTCGCCGCCGAGGCCGGCATGAGCGTCGCGGCATTTCATGCGCATTTCAAGGCGGTGACGATGACTTCGCCGATCCAATACCTTAAAACCACTCGTTTGCACAAGGCGCGCCTGCTGATGGTGCAGGATGGCATGAGCGCCGCGACCGCGGCAGCGCATGTCGGCTATGAAAGCAACTCGCAGTTCAGTCGGGAGTTCAAGCGGTTTTTCGGTCGCACGCCGGCAAGCGAAACGGCGTTCATGAAAAATGCACTCATGCAGTCGCCGGCGAGCGGGGCGGTGCAGTATGTGACGGCTCAGTAGATGGTTGAAGCGCACCGTGCGTGAAACGGCGGCGAAAAAAACGTCCCGCAGACGGGAAGCATCGACTGCGCAACTTACCTCAGGAAGCGCCCGTCACCTGTTCGTTATGGGCGCGAATGACATCCACCGTCGGTTTGCCGGCGGTGATCAGGAGCAGCGCTTTCGGTGCCAGCATGAAAATACACGGGCAAGACGTGTCACGGGAGCAAAAAATTACAACACTCGTCCTGTGTCCAAAAGTACGGCATGCCGCACCTGCCGGCTGCGGCGCAATATCGGTACGGCAACTTGCACAACTTTGTGTTTTCCCAATCGAACTAGCGCAGTGCTATGTATTCTGAGTCAGTACGAATCCGTATACAGCGCAGGAGACGCAATTGGAGCTATCTACAATATTGCTGGCCGGAATCCGATCGGGTTCCAGCGAAGCAAATCACAAATCCCTTCCCCAGATGCTGAGCGCCATCCGGCAACACCTGAAGATGGATGTTGCATTCATATCCGAGTTTGAAAATGGACGGCGTACCTTTCGGCAGGTCGACCCCGCCAGTCCCGACAATCCCGTCCAGCCTGACGCAAGCGATCCACTGGAAGAGTCGTATTGCCAGCGCGTCGTCGATGGCCGCCTGCCCGAGTTGATGCGCGACGCCAGGGAAAATCCGGTCGCCGCTGCGCTGCCCGCCACGCATGCGCTGCCTGTCGGCGGCCACCTCAGCGTGCCGATCCGCACGGCCAACGGCAGGATCTACGGCACGTTCTGCTGTTTCAGTTATTCCCCGCACCAGATGCTCGATGAACGCGACCTCAACATGATGCGGGTGTTCGCCGACATCGCCGCCCAGTTGATCGATAGCGAACGCGCCACCGCGGCGCGCCTGCGCGAACTGGAAGAGCGCATCGATGCCGTCATCCTCAACGACACCCTGTCGATGGTCTACCAGCCCATCTACGACCTGGAACAGCAGGTCGCCATCGGTTTCGAGGCGCTGTCGCGCTTCAGCGGCGCGCTGGTGCGCAGTCCCGATGTCTGGTTCCGCGAGGCCAATGAAGTCGGCCGCGGCGCCGAACTGGAAGCCAAGGCGATCCGCCTTGCGATCCAGTCGCTGCGGCATTTTCCGGAGGGTGTCTATGTGTCGATCAACATGTCACCCGAGCACGTCATCGCCGGTGCGCTGGACGAGTTATTGCAGGACGTACCGCTGGACAGGCTGGTGCTGGAAATCACCGAGCATGCGGTGGTGGAGCACTACGACGACCTGGCGGACGCGATCCGCCCCTTCCGCAACCGGGGCCTGCAGGTCGCGGTCGACGATGCCGGCGCTGGCTATGCCAGCTTCCGCCACATTCTCAATCTCGCGCCGGACCGCATCAAGCTCGATATCAGCCTGACCCGCAATGTCGATACCGACATATCCCGGCGCGCGCTGGCCGCCGCCTTCGCACGCTTCTCGAAGGATACCGGCGCCGGCATCGTCGCCGAAGGCGTGGAAACCGCGGCGGAAATGCATGCGCTGCGTGAACTGGGCGTATCGACGATCCAGGGGTTCTATGTTGCAAAGCCGATGGGGCTCGATACGGCGGTGAGGATGTGCGGCAGTCGCGAGTTGAGCGCCTTGCATTCAACATAGGACCCGGTTGAGCTTTCGCAATAAATTGCATGGCTGTAATGCTAGTCTGCGTTGACAGACCTGCAACCATGCAAGGTGAGCGCTGCCTATGCCGATCCGTTCGCGCCTTTCCGCTCAAGACAATGCAAATGCAGCCAGCGCCGTGCCGTTGGCTGCGCCGATTGACGCATCGGTCCATGTACTCACCCAAGGGGTATCGTCCGCCCACCCCGTTCAGCGATCCCCATCACTGCGCATACGCGTCAAGTTCGTCGTGCTTGGCTTGCCCGGCGTGTGGATCGCGCTGATACCCGTCAAGCTGTTCAAGGTCTACCGGCTGTTCATGCGGCCCCAGATGGCGCGGTTCACCCGGCTGGCATTTCTGTCGCGTGAAGTATGCAACTATTCATTTCACCACACCGATGCATCGACCCGGCGGCTGGCGGTGTTGCTGGCCAATCACCTGGACGGCATATCTGTGGACGAGGTGCTGCGCTATTGCGGCGAGGTCGATCGCATCCCGCTGTTGCAGGCCATCTACCAGGCGGCGCGCAACCAGGACAAGGTGCTGCGCAATCTGACCGACCGTGAATTGCGGGTCGGCCGGCAGCTTCTTTACTTCTGCCTTGTGCGGGTGCTCAAGCCGCGTCTCGTTTTCGAGGCCGGCACGGCGCACGGCCTCGGTTCCCTGTTGCTGCTGCACGCCTTGAAGCTCAATGCCGAAGAAGGACGGGTAGGGCGGCTGATCACGGTGGACATGAATCCGAATGCCGGAAAGCTGCTGAGGCAACTGCCGCCCGATTATCAGGCGCTCGTCGAATTCGAACTGGGCCACAGCGAAGTGACACTGGCCCATGCGCCTGCGGGCATCGACCTGTTCTTCCATGACACCGCCAATATTCCGGACCACGAATCCCGGCACTATGAATTGCTGCGGGAAAAACTGTCAGCGCGCGGGGTGATCTGCACCACCTGGGGCACGGGCGGGCAACTGGCAGAATTCTCCATCAGGCAGGGCAGGCGCTATTTCGAGTTTACCAATGAGGCTCATGGGCACTGGTGCAATGACACCCTGGGTATTTCCATTCCGTCTACGACAGATACTCTCCAACCGCTGCAATAACCTGTTGCATCCTGAGCATGACCGCTGTTATCGGATAACGCTTCTTCATAGCTGATCCAGCGTCAAATTCTCAACATCTGCTTAATAAAATTTTCCCCGGTAAACTATTCATTTTCCGGACGGTCAGCGCATGTCTTATACGAACCGATCCGACATTGCATGGTCAATCATCCGGATAAAATGCAGGCAGGCGGCGTACCGGAGGAAAAGATGGTCGATGAAGGGCGAACAAATCGGAAACAATCCATGACGCACACGCTGCCTGGCAGGTGGTGGCGCCACCTCGTTGCCGCGATCATCCTGACGGCGAGCGGCCAGGCTGCTGCGGACGAACCGGCGCTCCCGGCGCCGCCCTATCAGCATTCCCTTGTCGGCGATCCCGCCGATGTGAAGCGGCCCAAGCCGGCGTTTCCTTCCCTCGTATTGATGGGTGGCGGCAGGTCGGTACCTGAAGCGTTCCAGTGGATGATCGGCAAAGGCGGCGGCGGCAACTTCGTCGTGATCCGCGCCACCGGGTCGGATGTCTACAACGATTATTTGTATTCGCTGGGCGGGGCTTCTTCCGTCGAAACACTGGTCATTCCCAGCCGGGAAGCGGCGAATGATCCGTTCGTCATCGGTCGTGTGCGCAATGCCGAAGCGCTCTTCATCGCGGGGGGAAACCAGGGCGACTACGTCCGGTCCTGGAAAGGTACACCGCTCGAACGTGCGATACACGATCTTGCTGCCAATAACGTGCCGATCGCCGGCTTCAGCGCCGGCCTGGCCATTCTCGGCGAGTACGCGTTCACCGCGGAACGCGGACCGATCCGTTCCGCCGCGGCCATGGCCGACCCCTTCGATCAGGCGATCACCCTCAGTCATGATTTCCTCGCGCTGCCGTATCTGACGAATGTCATTACCGACAGCCATTTCGACACGCGCGACCGTATCGGCCGCCTGATCACCTTCATGTCCCGGCTCGTGGGCGACGGCCGCACGAAGTCGGTGCGCGGCATCGGTGTCAGCGTCGGAACGGCGCTGCTGGTGGAGAACGGCTGGGGGCAGAAGGTGGGCCAGGGACCGGTGTTTTTTCTCGAAGCCAACACACCGCCCGAAGTCCTGCAACCGAACGTCCCGCTCACGCACAGGGACATCGAAATACAGCGCCTCGACGGTGCGGGACCGTTCGACATGCGGCGGTGGTCCGGCGGCGAGGACGGGAATATCGAGCAATACTCTGTCTCCGTCATCAACGGCACGCTGAACGCCTACCAGGCGGGCGACGAAAGCCACTGAACATGTGCACCTCCGGGGCACGTCCGGACTGGCACCGGACGATCGCGGACCCGTATCGCCGGGCGTGTCGCCAGCAGGCCTGACGGTCATGCCGGCGACGTGGTGGTGTCATTGCGGATCGCTACTGCGCCGCCGGTCAATCTGCCGGTGTGACAGGAGTGCCAATGAAGAAACATTTCAGATCGGATGGGACCGGGTGCTCATGCCGGTATTTTTGCGCAACAACAATGCCCTCCATGAATGAAGCACGCTAGACTGCGCTTTTAGATTTGGTTTCATCCACTGTCGGGTGCAGCCCTCATTGCCGGCATGCCGTCCAGCCTGTCGCGCAAAATGTCCATCGAGTTCTCGTTCTCCTCGCCATGCCGACAATCTCGCGTGCACTTCCCTGCAGCAGTTCGCCGGAGAGCAAATTGCATTGGAGGCGGTTGCCGGCTGGATTTTCCGGTCAACGCCTGGAGTCGAGTCGCTCCGGCATGCAGGCGGATCATGACGAACGTATGACGGCGCACTATCGGGCTGCCCGCGCCGGACATCCGGCAGGATATAGTTCAGGCGCTTCGCAAGCCCTCTTTTGAAAGGTATCGGATAACGTGCAAAAGCTTCATGTAAATGGTGATCGATCGGCAGCCATCGAGACGGAACCGCTGACCGAAAAACTGAATGCGATCATCGAAGAGTTGCCCACTGACGGCGTGACCTTGCGTCATCTCCTGCAGCTCGTCGGGCAGGATGGCCTGATGGTGCTGACCGCATTGCTGTCCCTGGTGTTTCTTATCCCGGTTTCCATACCCGGTGTCAGCACCGTGTTTGGCGCGGCAATTCTGCTGATCGCGGTGAGCCGCCTTTTTCACCGGGAGTTGTGGGTGCCGGCATCGTTCCAGGGCCGCGTCATTTCGACGGACAAGCTGTTGCCGGTTTTCCGGCGTGCGCTCGTCTGGCTGCACCGCCTGGAGAAAATCAGCCGGCCGCGGCGCATGCACTGGCTGGCCGCCGACGGGCCGGTCGGTGTATTGAACAGCTGCGCACTGATACTGGGCGCAGTATTGCTCATGATGCCTTTCGGATTGATCCCCTTCAGCAATACACTGCCGGCATTGGCGCTGCTCTGCCTTGCGGTCGGCATCGTGCAACGGGATGGGGTCTGCATTCTGCTCGGTTACATCAGCAACCTGGGAACGATCATTTACTTCTCTATCCTGATCGGCGGGAGCGGACTTGCAGTGCGTGAAGCGCTGCAATACTTTGTCGATCGCTGAGTGAAACAACCTGGAAGGGCGCAGGGCGGTGCGCCTTTCCTTCGTCGGATTGCAAGTGTGGCGGCTGACCGACCTGCTTGCTTCCTGTCAGCTTGCCGATTCTTCGGTGGCACAACCGGCTTTGGTGCGGCTGCGTTCCGTGCACCGGGTGCGCCAGCGCGATACGGACCGGAAGCGCCAAATCGCATGTACTGCGACATATCCGAATATGCTGAGCAATACCGAGAGTACGACCAGACCGGTGATCAGCGACATGCCGACGGATTGAATCCATGTCAGCGAATGGCGCATCCATTCGAGGAGGGAACCGAAGTTACTGTAGTCGAATACGGCAGCCTGGGAATTCGCCACCGCAGCGGCATCGGATGGATCCCCTCCGACGAGGAACGCACCCAACTGATACGCCAGGTACAGCAAGGCCGGGGTCGTGAACGGGTTGGACAACAAGGTGCCGAACACGGCGACCGGAAGATTGACCTTGAACAGGATGGCGGCGATGGCTGCAAGCGGGATCTGCGCAATCGGAAACGCGATCGCGAAAAACAGTCCGACGGCTGCACCGCCCGCCACCGAACGCCGGTTGAACTGCCACAGGCAATGATGATCCAGGAATCGGTGCACCGGCTTGAGCGCCCGATAGGTAAGAATGCTCTCCTGCGTTGGAATATGCTGTTTCCAGCGCCGGGGGCGCCGCGGTTTGCGGTTGCTTTCAGTTGGTTTCATTCAGCGAAAAATGATGTGGCAAGGTCAGATATTGACAGAATGCGTTACCGTTCAGAGCATCTAATTGTACGGATTGAAAAACACCGCAGCAACGGAGAGATCAATGTTTAGCAAAACGGCTTGTTTCTTTTTACTTTCCCTGGCAGCAGGCGGCGCGCTGGCCGAAACCATTGGTGAGGTGGATACGGTATTCAAGCTCATCGGCCCGGACCACAAGATTGTCGTCGACGTGTTCGACGACCCGAAGGTGAGTGGCGTGAGCTGTTATCTTTCACGTGCAAAAACAGGGGGCATCAAAGGCGCGCTCGGCATTGCCGAAGACAAGGCGGAAGCGTCGGTCGCGTGCCGCCAGGTCGGCGACATCCGTTTGAATGGCAAGCTGCCCAAGCAGGAGGAAGTCTTTACGGAAAGAGCATCCTTGCTGTTCAAACGAGTCCGTGTCGTGCGGATGGCGGATGCGAAACGCAATGCCCTTGTCTATCTTGTCTATTCCGATCGCCTTATCGAAGGAAGCCCGCAGAACAGCGTGACGGTCGTTCCTGTTCCTGCGAACCTGCCGCTGCAACTCGAATAACATCGCCGGTATCATTGCGCGGCGGCACATCGGCTCGCATTCAATTTGATTGCTCCTGCCCCTGGGGCAGCGGGCAGGAGCGCTGTCACCGGAATTAGCCCCGCAAGGCGGCAATGCGGTCTTCGATCGGCGGATGACTGCTGAACAGGGCCATCAACCCGCCGCCGCCGGAGATACCGGATGCGGCGAGGTTCTTCGGCAGCTCGCCTTGCGACAGGCCGCCAAGGCGCTGCAAGGCAGCGATCATGTTCCTCGGCGTGCCGAGGATGTTTGCGGCACCCCGGTCGGCACGGTACTCGCGCTGGCGCGAGAACCAGGCAACGATGATGCTTGCGAGGATGCCGAACAGAATGTCACATACGATGACGGTAACGGTGTACCCGATGCCCGGTCCGCTGCTCTCTTCGTCGTTCCGGCGCAGGAACTGGTCGACGAGGTAGCCGACCACGCGGGCAAGGAATATCACGAAGGTATTCACGACACCCTGGATCAGGGTCAGCGTGACCATGTCGCCGTTGGCGATGTGCGCGACTTCGTGCGCCAGCACGGCTTCGACTTCCTCCCGGGTCATCGACTGCAGCAATCCGGTCGATACCGCCACCAGGGAACTGTTCTTTGTCGCACCGGTGGCAAACGCATTTGGCTCCCCTTCGTAGATGGCGACTTCCGGCATGCCGATGCCGGCTTTCTGTGCCTGCCGTGCAACGGTATCCATCAACCAGAGCTCGGTCGAATTCGAAGGCTGGTCGATGACGCGCGCGCCGGTCGACCATTTGGCGATCGGCTTGGAGAGAAACAGGGAAATGAATGCGCCGCCAAAGCCCATGAGCGCGGCGAACGCGAGCAGGGCGCCGAGATTCAGCCCGTTTGCGGTCAGGAATTTGTTGACGCCTAACAGACTCGCGGTAATGCCGAGAACAAGCATGATAGCGAGGTTCGTGGCAAGGAAAAGAATGACGCGTTTCATAATGGACTCGGTTCTCCTGGTTCAGGTATGGGATGCTTCAGGCATATTGGCTGGACTGCTTAATTCATGGCAATAAGGACTTGGGACTTGCGCCACAACGAGCGTAAGAATAAGGCATACGCAAATGATGTAAAGCAACAAATTCGATCGCATGGCTGTTTCGCTTCAGAAAGGCTGATGAAGCCGGGGAGGATTATAGTAAAAACCTAAATCCCGGAAAAGCGAAATTTACAGCATTAAATATTCGCAAAATGCGAAGTTGGATGGGCCAGCAGGGATTTCCTGCGATGTTGCGGGGAGCGAGTCGCTGAAAACGTCAGCGCCGGACCGAGGCGATTCGACTTTCGGGTTTAGGCTCGCAGGCAAGTCGAATACATGGCGTCGTTCTGGCATGCCATCGCTGTCGTTAAAGCCGGTTTCGTCGATGACGTGCCTTACTCCAGGATGACAAGGCATCGGACTTCCATGCTGCGCCGCGGCGGCGCATCCCTCGGTGCGGTCCAGTCATCGAACGCACAATGCGGCGTCATCCTTGCAGGGACGTCCGACCGGGAGTCATAGGTTTTGAATGCCAGCACTTCGCCGGGATGCATTTCCGGGTAGTAGTACCAGTGATGATCGCTTGAGTGCCTGCCGAGGTAGATCTCGCCTTTCCTGTCCGGGTAAATGATGTCGCACTCCAGCCAGTCCCGCCTGGGAAAACTGCGCGCATCGCACACCGCCAGCGGCGTGTCGACCGCCGGATAAGACACCGGCCGCCACAGATTGAGAATGACGAAGGGAAAGTCCGAATGGGTATCGGGCAAGACCATGTTCAGGCGCCGTTTGCCCGAACGTTCGGAATAGTCGTTATGCACGCGGCCGACCGCAGACGGGTTGGATCCATCCCCGTGGCGTCCCATCCCCAGCGCCGGTCGCCCCTTCTCGCGCTGGCGCAGCAGATGATCGAAGACGATGGCCTTCACGCCTCCCGTCACATGCCTTGCGATCTCTTCGGCCTCGCGGTAATAGTTGTCAGTGATCTGCTCCTGATCGTGGAAATCCGTCACCATTGACGGCGCGTCGTATAACTGGAAGCCGGTCGTCTCAAGAGAAACCGATGAGGCGACCAGCCGCGCATTGGAAATGCGGCAGGGGCGCATATCGTATCCGCAATTCGTTTGTTCCGTTCCTTCGGGAGGCGCATGCATGTATTGGAATGCACGCTCGCGGGGCGCCGCCAGATATCCCAGATTGCCGACCACACCGTTACCAAGCATTCTCGTCTCCATGATTCACCTTTCGCCGCAGGACGCGTCTGCACGCGTTCGTCATTCGAGTTGATGCGGCCGCTCTTCATGACTGTCCAACAGGCCGTCAATCCGGGCAAAGTGTATCGGGACCGACGAGAGGGTCAAACGCAATTTCTGCACATCAGTCATGCGCTGCAAGCATACGAATGCCTGTTTCCTATCGAATCCAATCGCCCGTCTAGGCAGGCTGCAAATGAAGAGCAGGGCTACATCTCGATTTTACGAATCCGTCATCTTCCGCTTTGATTGATCCCGCGGCTGCATTTCTCCTCGGGGCTCGTCCGGCCATCCATGCACAGGACTCATGCGATCCATGCATAAATTGCGGTTGCGTTGATATTGCGCCCCGATACACTGCATTGCAATACACCCACCGTCGCCCGCAGCATCCTTATGCAACGCGCATCCGGTCAACTGGAGAGAACATGACAATCAACCGATCCTGGAAAACACCGCTGGCCATCGTCGTCTGCGGCGGCATCATCATGGGCCTGTCGCTCGGCGTGCGGCATGTGATGGGATTGTTCCTGCTGCCGATGACGGGTGATCGCGGCTGGAGCCGCGAGGATTTTGCATTGGCGATGGCATTGCAGAACTTGGTATGGGGCCTGCTCATGCCGTTTGCCGGCATGATCGCGGACAAGTTCGGCTCTGCAAAAGTATTGCTGGCCGGTTGCGTGACGTATGCCGCGGGCCTATATCTGATGGCGCATTCGGCCAGCAGCCTCGGCTTGTTGCTGACCTGCGGCGTAATGATCGGGGCGGCCCTGTCGGCGACATCGTTCGGCACCGTGTATGGTGCGCTGAGCCGGCTGGTGGCGCCCGAACGCCGCGGCTGGGCGCTCGGACTGGCAGGCGCGGTAGGCGGACTCGGCCAATTCGCCATGGTGCCGGCGGCGCAAATCTTCATCTCCGATTTCGGCTGGCTCATCGCCTTGGTCATCCTCGGCGGTGTGCTCCTCGCTGCATCCCCATTGTCGAGCGCCCTGGCGGAGCGACACGATTCGCTGCCCGCGGAACGAAAGGAGCAATCGATGCGCGAGGCGCTGGCCGAAGCATTTTCACATAAGGGCTTCTGGTTGCTGAATCTCGGATTTCTGGCATGCGGCTTCCAGCTCGCCTTTATCGCCGGGCATCTGCCGGCGTATCTCATGGACAAGGGCATGAACGGACGGCACGCCGTCATTGCGTTATCGCTGATCGCACTGGCCAATATCGCCGGCACATACTATTCCGGTGTACTCGGCATGAAATACCGGCGCAAGCACCTGCTTGCCTACAATTACCTGACAAGGTCGGTCGCGATTGCCGCATTCGTGGTGCTGCCGTTGAATGAATGGACCTTGTACGGCTTCTCGCTCGTCATGGGCTTGCTATGGCTGGGAACGGCGCCATTGACCAATGGATTGGTGTCCCAGGTATTCGGCGTGAAGTACCTGACCACCTTGTTTGGCTTCGTGTTCGTCGGTCATCAGGTCGGCGGATTCATGGGTGCGTGGCTGGGCGGCGTGGTGTTCGATGTCACCGGGTCATACGACCTGGTATGGCTGGGTGCAATCGTGCTGGGGCTCGTTGCGGCCGCGCTTCACTTTCCGATCGATGACCGGCAACTCTCCCGTCTGCAAGCCGCGTGAGCTGGAACAATGAAAGACGGAAGAGACAATCAAATGGGTAAGGCTTCAGTGCTTTTGCTCATCGCGCATGTATTGATAGGCGGATGGGCTTTCATTGCGCTGCTGGAGCCCGGCCGGAGCGTCGACATTGTCCGCCTGCTCGCACTGTGCGGATGACGGCGCGGATGTCAAGAGTGCTGCCTGACGCGTCATGTTCCTGGAACGAACGTCACTGCAGAAAGCGGATGCGGCTATGGCGACGCGGGATAAAATGCCAACCGATCCCCGGCCCGAAAGGATGACGATGAAAGACGAACAACCGGTTACTGCATTGCATGCCATGGATGTGCCGCCCCGCACGACACCATCCAATTATCCGCAGCCTTATGCATCGAAAATGCAAGGTCGCATCAAGCGCGCACTGGGCGACATGTTCGGACTGACCAACTTCGGCGTCAATCTCACGACGCTGGCGCCCGGTGCCGTGTCCGCATTGCGGCATGCGCACACGAAGCAGGATGAATGGATCTACGTCATCTCCGGAAATCCGTCCTTGCTCACCGATCAGGGACGAACCTCCTTGCAAGCCGGCATGTGCGCGGGCTTCAAGGCGGGTACGGGCAATGCGCATTGCCTGATGAACGATACGGACGAGGAGGTCGTCTACCTGGAGGTCGGCGACCGGACGCCGGGTGACGAAGCGGTCTATCCGGATGACGACATCGCCGCACGCATGGTGGATGGGAAATGGAAGTTCTTTCGCAAGGATGGCACTGCGTATTGAATGCTGTCCGACTGCATGCCGAATCACCCGATATGGCTTCAAAGCGCTAGGTAAGCCTTGGCCAGCCATTCAAGCCTGGGCACAGATCAACCCGCTCCACCGCAATTTGTCTGCAAAGATCCGTTGCGCTTATCGCGCTTATGCGCCAGGTACCCGATATTTCCCGAATGCATGTTGACTGCCAGCGATTTTCGGTCCTGGCCCGTCGATACCGCGTCATGGGTGGCCCGTCATTGCAAGCCGGTCTGTGTCGATCCGGACTTCATCCTGAACCGCGTCGAAAACCCGTTTCCCAAACCCGTCTTCGTCGACTTTTCTTTATACTTCATGCTTCCCACGCCGGCTATTGATGTAAAGAAACGGCCTCACCAGAATCCCCGATACGGGCAATATGCGCATCCGGTCTCGCCTTTTACTGCTTGTTATTGCCATCCTTCTGCCGGCCACGATAGGCGCATGCCTGGGTATCTACTACGTATATAGCAAGCAGCGGGATACGTATCGCGAAAGCATCAGGGACTTGTCCTATGCAATGGCGCTGTTGCTGGACAAGGAATTCTCCGCGCGCGTCCGTACGCTGCAAACGCTGTCGCGTTCTCCAACGATTACCGACAACAACCTGCCCGGGTTCTATCGCTTCGCAAATGAAGTTGCCGTCAATTGGGACACGGTCGTTGTCCTTTCCAATTCTTCCGGCGAGCAGTTCCTGAATACCCGATCGCCTTGGGGAACACGGAATCTGCCAAAGATCACGCCCTCGCTTCTGGCCCAGCGCAAGCAGCACGGCCCCGACGCTCCGCTCATCTCGGACATCTATTACGCGCCACTAGGGAAGCAATACAGCTTTGCCGTGCAGGTTCCGGTTGAACGCGACGGGCGCATCCTGTATTACCTGACAATGGGCACCTTCACCAGGCAGCTGCAAACCCTGCTGGAAGAGCAGAAGCTGCCGCAGGGCTGGATAGCGACCATCCTGGACCGGCAAGGCGTTGTCGCGGCGCGCTCTCAGGAGCCGGAAAAATTCATCGGCGCGAAAGCCGACGAAACACTCGCCAACAAGATCCGGGCGACGGGACAAGGCACGAACGACGGGATCACTTTCGATGGCACGCCAGTGACGGCATTCTTCAGCCGGGCGCCGCAGTCGGAGTGGTCGATCGTGGTGAGCGTGCCGCTCAGTGCGCTCAACGGTCCGGCCGTACAAGCCACTGCTTTCGTGGCCGGTATCGCTCTCCTGCTGCTCGGCGTGGGGCTCGGCGCTGCGGCGGTGATTGCGCGCAAGACGGCAAAGCCGATGGAAGATTTGCGGCAGGCGGCTATCGATCTGGGCCGGGGAAAGCTGATCGCCAGGCAGTCGTCCGGCGTGGTGGAGATCGACGCGGTCAGCCTGGAAATGGCCCGGGCGAATGAGCAGATTCTCTCTTCCAAGGCAGAGCTGGAACGCAGAGTGACCGAGGCGGTAGCGACAGCCGAGCAGTCACAAAAAACCTTGCTGCAGTCACAGAAGCTCGAAGCGCTGGGGCGACTGACCGGCGGCATCGCACATGACTTCAACAACATCATGCAAACGCTGACTACCGGTTTGCAGCTGGCGTTGTTCTCGCCGGTGGAACCTCGCATAAAGCAGACCCTGGAGGCTTGCCAGCGTGCAGTGGAGCGCGCAACCGAACTGACGCGGCAGCTGATGGCATTTGGCCGGGTGCAGGAAGCGCATCTGGAAACGTTGAACCTGGACCAAAGAATCGGGGACATTCTTCCGTTGCTCAAGGGTGTGCTACCCAGCAATATCGACGTGCAGGTCGATATCGAGGAGAACCTGTGGCCGGTCACGATCGATCCCATGCAGCTGGAACTGGCCTTGCTGAACGTGACCATCAATGCGCGGGATGCCATGTCCAGGGGCGGTGTCATTTGCATGACGATGAGAAATTCATCGTTGGCCCGACTCGACAACGAACTCGCGGCGGGCAACTATGTGTTGATCGCGATCACCGACTCGGGAGAAGGGATGACAGCCGACGTACTTACCAATGCGCTGGATCCATTTTTCACCACGAAGCCGGTCGGCAAGGGATCCGGCATGGGGCTGCCCCAGGCATATGGTTTCGCCAAGCAAGCGGGCGGCACACTCGTGATCCGGAGCGCACCGGGCAAAGGGACCACCATCACGTTCTATATCCCTCGCGCGGAAGGCATGCTTTCCACCAAGGCCGACATGCAGTTCCCGTCCGAACGACCACGGGCGAAGGCAACAGGCCGGCTGCTGTTTGTTGAGGACGACCCTCTGGTGGCAGCGGTCGTGGCACCCGCATTGAAAACAGCCGGATTCGATGTGGTTGAAGCGGACAACGTGGAGAAGGCGCTCGATCTGCTGCGCTCCCGGGGCACCTTCGATGTGGTGTTCTCCGATATCGTCATGCCGGGCAAACTCACGGGTATCGATCTGGCCGAGCGGGTGCTGAAGGATTTCCCCGATACGCGGGTAGTGCTTGCGACCGGTTACTCGGAGCGCCAGCTTGACGTGCCTGGCGTGGAAATCCTTCCGAAACCGTATGTCGTGGCAGACGCTGTTGAAATATTGAGCACCTCGCCCCGCAGCGATGCACAAGCCGAATCCTGAGGTCGTGTGCTTTGGGCCTGCATGTATCGTTGTTCAGGCTCAGATCTTGAACCTGGACATTTGAATGTCAAATTCCATGAAATCTAAACTTGCAGTTCGCATGAATTGTTCTATTGCCGGGAGCAGTCCTTGTCCAGATTCAAATTGCCAGTGAAACTGGCGGGTTCCACGCTAACCCATTCATGCCATGCCTGCGCTTTTTTTCATACCGAAGAAGAAAAGTATCGCGTTCTGATGCCGTTCATCAAAGAGGGTTTTGAGAACGGTGACCGCGCCTTTCACATTGTTAACTCATATCGGCGCGCCGGACATTTAAGTCGGCTGGAGCAGGAAGGCATCGACACGGCAGCAGCCGAAGCGCGAGGCCAGCTCGAAGTCCAGCATTGGCAGGATACCTACATCAAGGATGGGCGGTTCGACCAATACCTGATGATCGAGACGCTCAAAGAGAAGCTTGCTCCCGAAAATACGCCGCCCGGAAAAATCTCGCGCAACATCGCCAACATGGAGTGGGCGCTCGAGGATCTGCCGGGTGTCCACGATATTGTCGAATACGAGGCGCGGCTCAACCAGGCGCTGCCGAAGGACCATGACCCGGTCATCTGCACCTACGACCTGTCGCGGTTTGACGCCAGCATGGTGATCGACGTGATGCGTACCCATCCTATGGTCATCATCGGAGGCATTCTTCAGGAGAATCCCTTTTATGTTCCGCCTGAAGAGATGCTCAGGGAAATCGAAGCGCGCAAGATGTGTTGATCGACGTGCCTATTCATTGTCAACCTGCACCCCATGGTGCGCGAGAGTAATCAGTCGATATGCAGACGCCAGATAATCCCGGTTCGGAAGTAGAGCGCCTGCGGAAAACCATGCGCGATGTCATCGCCATTTCGACCCTCCCGGCGATCTGGGGTAGTTTTCATCCCGAAGGCGTTATTGACAGTTTATGTGACGTCCTGCTGAAAACACTCGATCTCGATCTGGTCTATGTCCGCCTCGCCAACAGCCATGAAAGCGAGCTGATCGAGGCGTTTCGCAATAAACGTTCCGGTACTGCCCGGGCGCTACTGCCGGAGGTACGGGCTTCGCTGAACTTGGTTCTGGCCCATCTCGATGCGAATCAAACCGCGACCGTACCCGACCCGTTCGGCGACGGCACGCTGCACATGACACTCGTCCGGTTTGGGATCGCTGAAGACAATGGAATCGTTGCCGTCGGATCCCGTCGTGCCGGCTTTCCGTCCGAGCATGACCGGCTATTGCTGGGAATGGGCGCAAACCAGGCGGCAATCGTCGTACAGCGCCAGCGCACCGAGCAGGCGCTTCGGCGCAGCGAAATGCGCTTTCTCGATTTTGCGGACGCTGCGCCTGCCATGCTGTGGGTGACCGAGCCGGACGGTTACTGCTCGTTTCTCTCGCGCGGCTGGTATGAATTCACCGGACAAAGCAGAAAGGAAGGGCTGGGCTTCGGATGGACTGCCGCCATCCATCCGGAAGACCGGGAAGCGGCGGGCAAGGCTTTCCTGGATGCCAACCGGGAAAAAAAGGAATTCACCCTTGAGCATCGTCTTTTGCATGCGAATGGCAGCTATTGCTGGGTTATCGATATCGGCCGTCCCAGATGGTCGCCGGCAGGGAAGTTCCTGGGATTCGTCGGCAATGTGCTTGACATTACCCATCGCAAGCAGGCCGAAGAAGCACTGCGCGAAACGCAGACCTGGCTCTCCGCCATCGTTGAGATCCTGCCGGTGGGCGTTGGCGTGGTGGATGTAGACGGAAAGATCGTGCTCTCGAATCAGGAGATGAACCGCTATATGCCGACCAGGATGATGCCTTCCCTGGATGATGCGCGGCATGGCCTCTGGCGCGCCCATCATGCGGATGGCCGTCCATTCGCCCGGGAGGATTTTCCCGGTGCGCGGGCTCTGCGCGGCGAACGGGTCGTGCCGGGAGTCGAGATGCGGTACGTGCAGGACCACAACACGGCAATCTGGACCCAGGTGGCTGCGGTGCCGATCAGGAATGGCCGCGGCCAGATTACCGGGCAGGTGGCTGTCGTCAACAACATCGATGCTTTCAAGCGCACCGAAGAAGCCTTGCGCTCGTCCGAGGAAAAATACCGCAGCCTGTTCAATGAAATGGACGAGGGCTTTTGCATCGTGCAGCTCATTTTTGATCACAATGACGCACCGGTCGACTTTCGTTACCTGGAGACAAACCCGGTGTTCGAACAGCAGACCGGCTTGAAGAACGCGCTCGGTAAAACCATCCTCGAACTGGTGCCGGATCTGGAAAAAAACTGGATCGACATCTACGGCAAAATCGCTCTGACCGGGCAGGCACAGCGTTTCATGGATTATTCACCTGCCTTGGGCAGGTGGTTCGACGTGAACGCCTTTCGCATCGGCCCGCCGGACAATCGCCAGGTGGCATTGCTTTTCAGGGATATCACCGAGCGCAAGCTGATCGAACAGGAACTGCACGAATCGGGGAGGCGCAAGGACGAGTTCCTGGCGATGCTGGCACATGAGCTGCGCAACCCCCTCGCCCCCATCAGCGCCGGAGCGGAGATCCTGCAACTGATGAAACTGGACAACCCGTTGATACGGCAGACCAGCGAAGTCCTCAGCCGTCAGGTAAGTCATATGACCAATCTTATCGACGACTTGCTGGATGTGTCCCGGGTCACCAGGGGTTTGGTTGAGCTGGACAACACGCCGCTGGATATCCGCCATGTCGTTGCAAATGCCATCGAGCAGGTCAACCCGCTCATTTACGCAAAGCGCCATCACCTGACGATGCAGTTGCCTCCTGAAACGGCAATGGTGCAGGGCGACGGAAAGCGGCTGGTGCAGGTCGTCGCCAATCTTCTCAACAATTCCGCCAAGTACACGCCGGAGGGCGGCAATATCGTTTTGAAGACCGATGTGCGCGATTCCCATGTGGTGCTCGAGGTGATGGACGACGGCATCGGCATGGCGCCGGAGTTGGTGAGCCGGGTCTTCGATCTGTTTACGCAAGCCGAACGCACCCCCGACCGGTCGTCCGGCGGATTGGGATTGGGGCTGGCACTGGTCAAGAGCCTGGTGGAACTGCACGGCGGCACCGTAACCGCAACGAGTGCGGGCGCAGGGAAAGGCAGCAAATTCACTGTTTGCCTTCCGCGCCTGCATCAACAGGGTCGGGAAGCCGAGAACACGCCTGCGGGTGACAATCTGAAAAGTTCAAGTCAACCATTGAAGCTCCTGCTGGTGGACGATAACGCGGACGCTGCAGCGTTGTTGAGCCTGCTTCTCGCGCAGATGGGGCATCAGGTGTTCGTTGAACATGACGCCGCGCGAGCCGTGGAGCGGGCGATCGTTGAACAACCCGATGCCTGCCTGCTCGATATCGGCCTGCCCGATATGGACGGGAACGAACTGGCCCAGCGCCTGCGTACTCAGCCTGAAACCGCCCGCTCCGTGCTGATTGCCGTTACCGGATATGGCCAGGAAGAGGACCGAAAGGCGACGCTGGCTGCGGGATTCGATCATCACTTGATCAAGCCGGTGGACGTTAACAGGCTTGCTTCGATACTCGAAGAAGCAAGACGGCGAGTAGGTTGAGTCTCAACCGCCAGGTGTCAGATTGGAGCGGGCAGCCGCTGTTTTGGAATATCCGCTTCCGGCCGGCATGCAGCCCGCATGAGCGATGGCTGCGTCGGAGAGCCTGTACGCTTGCGCAGTTTTCTCGTGTTGCATTCATCGATTGCGTTCGCGCCTGAGGATCGCCACAGTCGCGCAAGCCAATGACATACTGTGCTATGTTGCCTGTTTTGAAATCGCAATCCTGCACAAACTATGGCGCCGCCACGACCCCACGACGAGACGACAACTCCTTCGCAAACGGGACCGTCCGGCTCCGAATTCCGCTTTCAGGCCTTGTTTGAACAGGCCCCCATCAGCATGCAGCTGCTGGCGGCGGATGGCAGGACGGTGCAGGTCAACAAGGCATGGCGTGTCTTGTGGGAAATGCCGAGTGGAACGGCATTGAGCGACTATGTGCTGGGCAGCGATTACAACGTTCTTACGGACCCCCAGTTGCGTGAAAAAGGTATTACGCCTTACCTCAATCGTGCCTTTGCCGGGGAGTCCGTCAAGATTCCGGCCGCGAATTACGATCCCGCCGAGCTGGGCAAGCCTGGACGTATACGCTGGGTCACGGCAACCGCGCACCCTCTGAAAGACCAGGAAGGACGTGTGCAGGAAGTCGTGCTGATGCACGAGGACATCACCGACCAGGTCGAGGCGGAGCGATTCATCCGCAACAGCGAAGAGCGCTTCCGGTCCCTGGTCACGGCAACCAGCATGATGGTCTGGACGACGACGCCCGAAGGCGCCGCCCGCGATGACTCGCCTTCCTGGCGCGCCTTCACCGGGCAGAGTCCGGAGGAATGGCTGAACGACGGCTGGCTTTCGGCGGTGCATCCGGAAGACCGGGAAAGCGCGGCGGCGGTTTTCCGGAAGTCCATTGCGACCAGAACGGTCTATGAAACCGAATACCGGCTTCGGCGCGACGATGGCGGGTACTGCTGGACGTCGGCGAAGGCGGTCCCGGTGCTGAATGCCGATGGTTCGGTGCGCGAGTGGGTGGGTGCCAACACCGATATTTCGGCGGCCAAGACCGCCACGCAATCGCTGCAGGACAGCGAAGTACGTTTCCGTACCATTATCGAAGCCATGCCCCAGATGGTGTGGTCCACCCGGCCGGACGGCTACCATGAATTTTATAACCAGCGATGGTACGACTTCACGGGTGTTCCGGTCGGTTCGACCGATGGCGAGGAGTGGGAAAACGTCGTGCATCCGCAGGATCAGGATCATGCACGGAATGTATGGCGCCACAGTCTCGATACCGGCGAGCCTTATGAAATGCAGTACCGGCTTCGCCATCATTCCGGCGAATACCGGTGGGCATTGGGCAGGGCCTTGCCGATGCGGGACGAGTCCGGCCGGATCACCCGCTGGTTCGGTACCTGTACGGAAATCCATGACCAGAAAATGGCCGAGGATGCATTGCGGGAGGCCGCCCGCAGGAAAGATGACTTTCTCGCCATGCTCGCCCATGAACTGAGGAATCCGCTGGCGCCGATCAGCGCCGCTGCAGAGTTGATGGAGATGGTGCAATTCGATAAGGAGCGCATCAAGCAGACCAGCAAGATAATCAGCCGGCAGGTACGGCACATGATGGCGCTGGTGGACGACTTGCTCGATGTGTCGCGGGTGACGCGCGGCCTTGTCACCATCGACAAACAGCCGCAGGACCTGAAGCTGATCGTGGCGCATGCGCTCGAGCAGGTCATGCCGCAATTGGATGCGAAGCGGCACCGCCTGACGATGGCCCTGGCATCCGAGACCGCGATCGTGCTCGGCGATGAGAAACGCCTGGTGCAGGTCTTGACCAACCTGCTGAACAATTCGGTGCGCTACACGCCGGAAGGCGGCGATATCGACCTTGCCATCGATGTGCAGGGGGTGCGTATCGTGTTGCGTGTGAAGGATAACGGGATCGGCATGTCGACGGAGTTGCAGCCGCGCGTATTCGACCTGTTCACCCAGGCTGACCGGAGCGCCGACCGGGCGCAGGGCGGATTGGGCGTCGGGCTTGCCTTGGTTAAGAGCCTGGTGGAATTGCATGGAGGCGAGGTGCGATGCAGCAGCGAAGGCATCGGCAAGGGAAGCGAATTCATCGTCACGCTGCCGCGCCTGGCGGAAGGACGTGTGTCCACTGAACAGGGGCCGCATCGCCGGCTCGGGAAAACGGAGAAGCCATTGCGCATCCTGGTCGTCGATGACAATGCCGATGCCGCGACGATGCTTGCGTTGTACCTGGGTGCAGTGGGGCATGAAATCACGGTAGTGCACACCTCGGCCGATGCCTTGGCGCGCGCCGCATCGACGCCCCTGGATGTGTGCATACTGGATATCGGCCTGCCCGAGATGGACGGCTATGAATTGGCGTTGCAATTAAGGGCTCAGAAGCGCACGTCGCACATCAGATTGTTCGCCGTCACCGGCTACGGGCAGGAGCAGGACCGGAAGAGAGGGAAAGATGCGGGCTTCGATCATCATTTCGTCAAGCCCGTCGACACCGC
Organism: Noviherbaspirillum sp.; assembly: GCF_036846085.1. Classification (NCBI taxonomy): domain Bacteria; kingdom Pseudomonadati; phylum Pseudomonadota; class Betaproteobacteria; order Burkholderiales; family Oxalobacteraceae; genus Noviherbaspirillum; species Noviherbaspirillum sp. Next base: position 26,070 of record NZ_DAIUCO010000022.1, read on the forward strand.
GAAACTTGCATCCATGCTGGCAGACATCACGCCGGGCGTATCGGCATAGAGCGAAACCGGGATCGCCGGGAAAACGACGATTTCAAACGGCTTGCAATCGGCAGGCCCTGGCGGAGTCACGCGTTCAAAGGCCTGTGGCATGTGAAGACGGACGGCGCCCACAGTCGCTCATCGGGGATGCGCCGTCCGGCGCGGCTATTCGATCGTCACGCCCGCTTGCTTTACAACATCCTTCATGCCGCGGTGGTCATTCTGCAGCAGCGTCGAAAACTTCTCCGGCGACATTGCCTGCGGCTCCGCACCCTGCGCGTAAATTGCCTTTTTCATTTCCGGATTGTCCAGCAACCTGTTCACTTCCGCATTGACGCGCGCCACAACTTCCCTGGGCGCGCCGGCCGGCATGAAGAATCCGTACCACGTACTGACATCGAAACCCTTGTATCCCGCTTCCGCCACGGTGGGTACGTCCGGCAGCGACGTGCTGCGCTTTGCCGAGGTGACGGCAAGGGCGCGCAGCTTGCCGGCCTTGATCTGGCTTAATGCCGATGGAACGGACGACAATGCCAGGTCCACGGTGCCGCTCATGACATCGACCAGCGCCGGGCTCGATCCCTTGTACGGCACATGCACGAGTTTGATGCCGGCAGCGGTGTTGAGCGCTTCGCCGGCCAGGTGAATGGTGGTGCCGTTCCCTGGCGAACCGTAGGGTATTGTCCCGGGCGCGGCACGTGCGGCGCTCACGACATCGGCCAGCGTCTTGTACCTGGAGTTGACGGCCGTGACGATCACCACCGGGGTGTATGCCACGTGCGCCACGGCGGTGAAGTCCTTGAGAGGATCATAGGAAAGGGTTTTATACAGCCACGGCGCAACAGCCATGTTGTCTTTCTGCCCCATCAACAGGGTATAACCGGTGGGCGCTGCCTTGGCCGCTTCGCCGACGCCGATGGTGCCGCCGGCACCGCCGCGATTCTCTGCCACGATGGTCCACTTGTTTGCTTCGGCGAGCCTGGTGGCGACCAGTCGTGACAGGATGTCCGTACCGCCGCCGGGTGGAAACGGAATGATCAGCCTGACGGTTTCCGCCGGCCAGGTTTGCGCATTGCCGGTCATGGCGGTGAAGGCAAGCGCGACGGTGACAAACGCCTTCTTCATCAGGATGCGTCGCAAAAAATTTTTTGGAGGGGCGGTGTGCGCTGTGATGGTGTACATGGAATTATTCGAGGGAGAAAAAACAATACGGACAAATGATGCTTGCCATGAGAGTTGAGTCTTGCGGGCATCTCGCCGTTGGAAAAAGAATCATTCTAATAGCAGTCATCGACATCCACATCGTCTGGCTTCTCTTGTCGATCCGGCCAATTCATTGCAGTTTCGGCAAAGCATGCATTGCACTTTGTGCATGACACATTCCGATCCCGTCAAAACGTTGCACTTCTTTTCTTGCTGCTTTTGCGTTCGAAAAATATACTGTTCACACGTACAGCATTTCCACACACCAATGTCCGAACTCATCCGCCTCGGCGAGCTGCCCACGCTCGTACCCGTTATCTGGCCAATCAAGCCGACAGCCAAAGCGGTGGACAACCCGCATTTTCCCGCGAGACGCCCGACCGCCTTGCCGTCGCCGGCCGCGGATTACGTCGAATCGGGGGTGGACCTGAATGACTACCTGGTGAAGCATCGTGTATCGACGTTCGTCTTCGACGTGTGCGGCGAATCAATGCGCCATGCCGGCATCTTCGATGGCGACAAGATCGTCGTCGACAGGTCGGCGGAAGCAGGGCACGGTGCGATCGTCGTCGTGGTGCTGAACGGCGAATACACCGTCAAGCGCTTGCATGCGCGCGGCGACGGCGTGGAGCTGCGTGCGGCGAATCCCGGCTATCCGCCGGTGTTCGTCAAGGAAGGCGAAGAGCTGGTGATTTTTGGTGTGGTCGTCGGCGTCGTGCGGAAGTTGCAGCCTTGACTGCGCGTCCGTCAGCCAACAGGTTCCCGTTCTGAAGGCTTGCGAAGAAAAAGGGAACGACTGAAAAAATGAATGTCGCCGAAGGGGAATGCGGCGATATCAATTTCACCGGTTTCAGAACGACTCAAGCCTGTCATGCCGCTTCCCGGGAAGCCAGAACCAAGGATGTCGATGCGCGGGAGCCGTCGAGCTTGAATACATTCACCACCTGCGCCAGTTGAGCCGCCTGGTCCTGCATCGACGCCGACGCCGCGGTTGCCTGCTCCACCAGCGCCGCATTCTGCTGCGTCACCTGATCCATCTGTGCGATTGCGATATTCACCTGCTCGATGCCGGAAGTCTGTTCCTGGCTTGCCGCCGTGATGTCGGCAATGATGTCGGTCACCCGCCTGACGCATTCCACGATGTTCGTCATGGTCGCGCCCGCCTGGTCGACGAGCTTGCTGCCGTTTTCCACTTTCTCAACCGATGCATCGATCAATACCTTGATCTCCTTGGCTGCCGCCGCGCTGCGTTGCGCCAGGTTGCGCACTTCCGACGCCACGACGGCGAATCCCCGGCCCTGCTCGCCTGCGCGCGCCGCTTCGACCGCGGCATTGAGGGCCAGGATGTTGGTCTGGAATGCAATGCTGTCGATCACGGAAATGATGTCGACCACCTTCTTCGACGATTCGTTGATCGCACCCATGGTATCGACCACCTGGGCGATGACTTGTCCGCCTTCGCTGGCCACTTCCGCCGCGGATACTGCCAGCGTGTTGGCCTGCTGCGCATTGGCGGCGTTCTGCTTGACGGTGGAGGTGAGCTCTTCCATCGAGGTCGCGGTTTCCCCCAGGGAGCTGGCCTGCTGCTCGGTACGTGAAGAAAGGTCCTGGTTGCCGGCGGCGATCTGCGTCGAACCGGTGGCGATCTGGTCGGTGCCGGAGCGAACCCGGGTCACGATTCGGGCAAGGTTCTCGTTCATTTCCTGCAATGCCAGCATCAGCTGGCCGGTTTCGTCCCTGGATTTCACTGCGATATGCCCGGTCAGGTCACCGGTTGTCACACGCCTGGCGAACTTGACCGCCTCGCCGAGCGGCGTGGTGATGCTGCGTGCCAGAAGGATGGACAGCGCCATGCCGACGACCAGAGCGATGGCGGAAGTGGCAATCAGCAGGTTGCGCGAAGCATTGATGATGCCGTGTACGGCTTGAGTGGCATTGGCCATTTCCTTCTCCGCGTTGCGGATGACGACGTCCATGTCCTGCACGATCTGCCGCCGCAGCGGGCTGCATTCCTTGACAAGGAAATCACCGAACTCCGCCACTTGCATTGCTTCGCGAAATTTGCGGGGGCGATTCAATTCTTCGGCCATCTGCGTCAGGCCTTTGCTGACCTTGGCGAAGTCCGCGTCTCCGGCGTAATGCGGTGCCAGGGTCTTCAATGCATCCATGAAGATGGCTTTTTGCTGGTCGACGATATCCAGCTCCCGCTTTGCCTCGTCCATGGTGGTGAAAATGTAGGCATTGCGTGCCGCGATGCCACTCTGGGCCAAAGCCTCGCGGGCTACATACAAAGGTTGCAGGCGTTCCTCGATCACATGGTCTTCCTGCACGACCTTGGCATCGATGCCGAGCATGCGGAAGATCGAGAATGCCGACAGGGCCAATATCATCACCAGCAAAATGCCGAAGCCCAAGGCAAGGCGTGCGCCGATGGTCATGTCTTGTAGTTTCATTTCTATCTTCCGGGAAAATTGCGTCGATCGGCGAGCCGGCCGGCGCCAATGCGGATGTGCAGGCTCTCTATACAACTGATTGGCTCGGTGACTTGACGGTCTCTCAATGTCCAACTTGCCATTGGTACCGCTTTGTTAGGGCTGCTGAACGGAAAAGAGATGTCGCGGTGGCATTGGATGACCATGCATGCAATCCGGCGGCTAATGTGAAGGGCGATCAGCACGGGGAAACCGCAGCCGGCCGGCCACGGCAAGCATTCATGCGCCTGTCCGCGCTTGACATGGTGGTGTCATAGACATAGATGGCGAAAACTGCCGGGTTTTTTGTTTTCCAGTGGCATGGCAACAGGAGCAGGTTAGTACACGATCGATACTAACGGTAACTTCAGGCCCCAATCTACCGAAAACTTCGGCCGGAAGGATTGTGTTGTTGAAGGCCAACAATTTTTGACTGAAGATTTTTGCACATTGATTCGGGTGGCCATTTCATCCCATATGTATGGGGCAAAAAGATTGTCAATCGAGCCAGACGTTGTTTCTTGCTGATGCGGTTCTTTCGGGGGAGATGCTTTGCGACCCATCCTGTGCTCCACAACGCAATCCAGATACTTCGTATCGTCATTGAAGTCGCTGTGCCAAACCCCATTTCCAACTTCATGTTGTCCGAAGGTCAAATAAATGTTGGGTAAAAAACCAGCTTTTCTCGTTTTCCAGCCACGGCGCAGTCCACCATCTATGCGCAACTTCAAAATACGTGGTCGGTACCCTCCATACACTGCATCCTGTACTACAACTTCCTTCTTTCCATTTATCCACGCGTCAGCGCCTCGTCGCTGCATCAATATCAGGAGAAGTCATTCATGTCATCGCTTTCCATCAACTCGACTCTCGGCGATCTGCTCGACAATGAGGCAAGCAAAGCCATTCTCGAAAAGCACCTGCCGGGCATCTCGACCCATCCCCAGATTTCCATGGGGAGAGGTTTCCCGCTGAAGACGGTGGCCGGATTCTCCGGTGGCCTCATCACGAACGATGCTCTCGAAAAAGTCGACGCCGATCTCAAGACCCTGGGTTGACCAGGCGCCTGCCGCACCAGGCTCGACGCGGTATCGGATGATTATTGCTAACGAATGCCTGGCGGCCAGAAAACTCGCCAGGCAAACAGAGGGTCTTTCGTGAGTGCTGTTCCGATGATGAATCCGAAAACAGCCAGCGCCAGAACCAGGCATGCAAGGCAAACAGGTTTCGGTTTTCCGTACTTGAGCGCAACCGATCCCAGCACGATGTAACAGATGAGTGCGCCGACCTTGGCAGTCAGCCAGGGCTGCACGAAAGGATACTGCCCGCTCCAGAATGCGAGTGTCAGGGCGCTGAGCAGCAATACCGAGTCGACCATATGCGGGACGGTTCTTACCCATCTCCTGGCGAGCAGGGGTGAGTCGGTCATCATCCATATGCCGCGCAGAAGGAAAAAGCTGCCGCTCAGAAGTGCGCACGTGATGTGCAGTTGTTTGATTGCCAGGTAGTTCATCATCGATCTCGGGGATGGCCTTGCGTTGTCATCAGCGCAGTTCACTGATCCATTGTTTCAACAGGAAGCCTGATGCTTTCTCTGCGCTTCCCATCGGCTTCGTGGCGTTCGCCATGGTAGCGAAAACATTGCCGCCGCACCATCCGCCATGCATCGATGCCAAACGCATCGCTCCCTGAAGCACGGAAAATCAATGCAAACAAAGAACAGTAAGTCGATGTATCCAACCGGCACGTTCGTCGCGAGCGCGCTGATCCTGGGAATCGGGCTCACTGCATTCTTCGTCCATGTGTTTGCCTTCCGGAAGTACACGATGGACGATTCGTTCATCACCTTTCGGTATGCCCGAAACCTGATCGACGGGTTCGGACTCGTCTTCAACCCGCAGGACGCTCTCGAACCGACGGAGGGCCTGACCAGTCCGCTATACGCCATTCTCCTTGCGCTCTTCAATCTGTCCGGCCTACCGTTCATCCTGATTGCCAAACTGCTCGGCGTAGCGGCCTGCCTCGTGGTCGCTTTGCTGTGCGGCAGGATCGTCTTCGGCGTGCACCGCCTCATGTCGGGAACGGACAACGGTCTTTCGCTTCCGGCGGCCAGCGGCGCCGCGTCCTATTTTCTGGCGGACCAGTATGTCGCGGTCAACGCCGTATCAGGCATGGAGACCGCTATCTCGGCGCTTGCATTCGCCGGTTTCATTTTTCTTGTATGGCAAAGCCTGTCGGGGCCGCGAGGTGCTGGCCGGCCGATCGCGATCGGCGCCATTGCGACGATCGTTCCGATGTTCCGCCCCGAGATGGCGGCGGCGGTGATCGTTTTCCTCGTCTGCCTCGCAAGCCTGAACCCGACATCGCGCAGAACCATGCTGGCTGCGGGGCTCACCTTCCTTGTTATCGGAGTGCTGTATTTTGCCGCGCGCTACCAGTATTACGGGCTGCCGTTTCCGTTGCCGTTCTATGTCAAGCAGGGTGATCATGGTCTGATGGGCATGATCGAGATCGAGCGCTTCGCAAGGCATATGCCGCTCATGCTGATCGGCTCGGTCGTCCTGTTCGGCTACCTTGTCGTCAGGCGGCGCAGCAAGCGCAGCTTCGTCGTGGATTTTCTGTTCGCATTGTTTGCCGCCGTGGCGCTGCAGATAGGCTATTACGCGACCATCAAGCACATCATGGGCCTCGGCCTGCGGTATTTTCAACCGGTCATTGTCGGCCTGATCATCCTGGGATTTTCTTCCCTTGCCTCCATCCGGCACAAGCCGCTGCAAGGAACAGGCGCCCCCGGCGGCACAGCATGGCCTGTTCGCGCAGTCGCGGCCGGCATCCTTCTCATCGTATCGGTGCAGGCCCTTCGGATGAAGGATGCGCATGACTGGCTGATCAAGGGGTATGAGCCGGTCGGGCGGCGCGTGGTTAATATCGGCAAGACGATGAAGGCCGTGGCGAACGGCGAAGCATTCACGATGGCTGTATTCGATTGCGGCGCGATTCCTTACCATGCCGAATTCCAGACGATCGACCTCGCAGGATTGAACAACAAGGCAATCGCCCTCGGCGGCACCGGGGCAGCGTCCCTCAAGGAATTGCACGACAGGCACCCCGATTTCCTTTTTCTCGCGGGCTCTACCGCACATCCGGACTCGGTCATCGGCTGGGAGAATCTTGCCGCCGGCGACGTCACCGCTCTCGGCTACATGATGCGGGGCGCCGTTCATGTGGGCCCCGGTTACTGGTACCACTTGTATTCGATGGACGATCCACGGGTCGTGTACTATCTGCAAAGGCTGGCACAGGTAGCGGCGCAATCGGAGCAAGCTCCGCCGCATTGAAGCAGGCTCATTCGCTTAGTAGACAACTCCCTTCGGGGTGGCCGGTGCAGCATCGCCGTTGAACTGGGCGCGCAAGGTCCGGACCGACGTTGCCAGCACGCGGGCCTCAATACCGACCGCCACGAAATGACAGCCCATGTCCACGTAGCGTTTCGCCTCGGCGAGGTCCGCCGTCAGGATGCCGGCCGCCTTGCCGCTTCGGATGATACGGCCGAGGGCATCGTCGATCACTTTCCGCACATCGGGATGGCCGGCATTGCCGAGATGACCGAGCGATGCCGACAGGTCGGCAGGTCCGATGAACACGCCATCGACGCCTTCCACGTTGCAGATGGCATCCAGGTTCCCGATGGCCGTCTTCGTTTCCGCCTGTACCAGCAGGCAGATTTCATCGTTCGCCTTCTGCACGTAGTCGGTCTGCATTCCCCATGCCGAGGCGCGTGCGGCGGCGGCACCGACGCCACGCACTCCCTGCGGCGGATACCGGGTTGCCCGCACCATCTCCTGCGCCTGTGCGGCGGTATCGATCATCGGAACCAGCAGCGATTGCGCGCCGATATCCAGCACCTGCTTGATCAGCGCGTTGTCGCCGATGACCGGGCGCACTATCGGATGGGAGCGGTAGGGCGCGACTGCCTGCAGCTGAGCGAGGATGCTGCGCACGTCGTTCGGAGAGTGCTCGCCGTCGATCAGCAGCCAGTCGAAATCCGCAGTGGCACAAATTTCAGTCGTATAGGGGTTGGCCAGGGATAGCCAGAGTCCGATTTGCGGCTTGCCTGTTTTCAGTGCAGCCTTGAATGTGTTGTGCATGCAATTTCTCCTGGTGTGGCGAAGCGCCGGGGTTCTGGGGTCAGCAACGATATAACCACAATCGGACGTTCCTCGTATTGCGGTGCCGGACGACCGTACCGCAATAGATGGCGTTACGTTCGCATCGGAAATTACGCGCCGATGCTGGAGCGGATCGAGGCGGCGGGCGTTCGGGCGAACTGCAAATCCTCCATTTGTTCGACGGTGTGCCGCACTTCCGCAATGAGCCATTCGCGGAACAGCGCAACTTCGGCGCGGGCATTGGGCATGGCTTCCACCAGCCAATAGGCGTAGTCGCTTTCCCGCATCGTATCGGTCGGCATGGCGATCAGCCGCCCGTCCGCCAACATCGGCAGAACCAGTGCGACACGTCCCAGGGCAACGCCGTGGCCGTCTACGGCCAATTGCACCAGCTGATTG
>NZ_DAIUCO010000023.1:0-34259 GCF_036846085.1 Noviherbaspirillum sp.
CTTGAAGCCGCCGCCCCGGGCCCGGCAGCGGCCCCGTCGGCTGCAACGCCGCCGGCTCCGCTGCCGGTGGATAGCCTGCGCGAGGTACTGGCCGCGGCCGGCCTGACGCTGGCGGTTACCGATCCTGAAAAGCTGCGGATGGCGCAGGAAGCTGCTGCCCGGACCGTTCCGGCGCCACATACGCCGCGTCAGCGCAAACCGTTGCCGCCGCCGTCGAACGAACCCTTGGTTCAGGTAGAGACACGCCGATAAGTGTCATCCGCCTTTCAATAGGCGGACGGGAAGAAAAGGGGCTTTGGCCCCTTTTCTTTTTCTTTGATTATGGACGCTTCGCACCGGGGTGCATGGCGACATTGACGTCATAACGTCACTGAGTATTGTCATCGCCGGATTACCTTGCCCACCCGCATGTCGCCCTGACGGAGCCTGGAAAGCCGGCGGCACTTACGATCTGGTGCACATTTTCAACTCGCCATTCGAGACAACATGACAATGATGGCCACCGCTGGCGAACGGCCAGCAACGATCTCCTTATCCGAAGCATTCTGGTACTGGTTGAAACTCGGCTTCATCAGTTTCGGCGGCCCGGCCGGCCAGATCGCACTGATGCACACCGACCTGGTGGAAAAGCGGCGCTGGATTTCCGAACAGCGCTTTCTGCATGCGCTGAATTACTGCATGGTGCTGCCGGGGCCGGAAGCGACACAGCTTGCGGTGTACATCGGCTGGCTGATGCATCGCACTTGGGGCGGCATCGTGGCCGGCACGCTGTTCGTGCTGCCCTCACTGCTGATCCTGATCGTGCTGTCCTGGATTTATCTGGCATTTGGAGATGTCAGGCCGGTCGCAGCGGTGCTCTACGGCATTAAGCCGGCGGTTGTTGCGATCGTACTGGCGGCGGCATGGCGCATCGGTTCACGGACGCTCAGAAACGGCTGGATAATCGCGATCGCCGCGGCTGCATTGGCGGCAATCGCATGGCTTGGCGTCCCGTTCCCGATGATCGTCATTTGCGCGGCGGTCATCGGCCTGATCGGCGGTCGCGTCGCCCCCGAGAAATTCGCAACCGGCGGCGGACACGCCTCAGCGGCCAAACAGTCCTTCGGGCCCGCGCTGATCGACGATGCCACGCCCACCCCGGCGCATGCGCGCTTCTCGTGGACAAAACTGGCTTGGGTGACTGCGATTGGCCTGGCAATCGGCGCATTGGCATGGGTTGCGATCGCCGCGCAATTCGGCATGGGCGCAACCTTGTCACAGATGGGATGGTTTTTTACCAAGGCGGCGATGCTGACCTTCGGCGGCGCCTATGCCGTGCTGCCGTATGTGTACCAGGGCGGCGTGGAGACCTATCAGTGGCTGACGCCGGCACAGATGATCGACGGCCTTGCGCTCGGCGAAACTACGCCGGGGCCGCTGATCATGATCGTTGCCTTCGTCGGCTTCGTCGGCGGCTGGACCAAGCAGTTGTTTGGTGGCGACGCGTTGTTCATCGCCGGCGCTGCGGGCGCTGTTGTGGCAACCTTTTTCACTTTCCTGCCTTCGTTTGTTTTCATCCTGGCCGGTGGTCCGCTGGTGGAATCGACGCGCGGCAATATCCGGCTGACAGCGCCCCTGACCGCGATATCAGCGGCCGTCGTGGGTGTCATCGTCAGCCTCGCACTGTTCTTCGCGGAGCATGTATTCCATCTGGCCAAGCCAATCGAGGCATGGGATTTCGCGGCGATCGGCATCACGATCGGCGCATGCATCGCCCTGTTCCGCTTCAAGATCGGCACGATCAAACTGCTTGCCGCGTGTGCCGCCGCCGGTCTGGCGTTGTCGTACATCGGTTAGACGGACCGTACCGACGGGAAGCTTCGCTGCGGAGCTTCCCTATGCCAATTCCCGAATCACCGGCACGTCGACATCGTCCGACTGCCGCGGAAGCGGTTTCGCAAGCACCTTGTCAATTCGTTTGCCGTCAAGGTCGACGATTTCGAAGCGCCACCCTTCCCATTCGCAGCTGTCCGTCATCTGCGGTATCTTTCCCAACAGCAGCATCACCATGCCGCTCAAGGTGTTGTAGCGGCCACGGTCCTCTTCCGGCACCTCCTTCAGGCTGAGCCGGTCCTTCAATTCCGGTACCGGGATCAAGCCGTCCAGCAACCAGGAACCGTCATCGCGCTGCACTGCCCAGGCGTCTTCCGCACGGTGCGGCTTGAATTCTCCGGTAATCGCTTCCATCACATCCTGCAATGTCACGATGCCCTGCACTTCGCCGTATTCATCGACGATGAATGCGAGCTGCACGCCGGAGTTTTTGAAATTCTCAAGCAGTTCCATACCGGTCAGCGACTCCGGCAGAAAAACCGCCGGTTGAAGGTGCTCCGCCATGTTCGGCTTTTCGCCGCGCAGCGTCTGTAGCAGGAACTGACGGGCGGTTGCCACGCCGAGCACGTCGCTCCAGCCGCCGCGCACCACCGGAAAACGGGAATGATGGCTTTGCTCCAGACGCCTGAGGTTATTCTCCAGGGTGTCTTCTACATCGAAGTACACGATTTCGCCGCGCGGCACCATCAGCGATGCGATTTGTCGGTCGTCGAGACGGAATACATTACGTACCATCTGGTGCTCATGCTGTTCGATCGCTCCCGATTCGGACCCTTCGGCCAGCATCAGGTTGATTTCTTCCTGCGTCACGCCGGGGTCGCTGCGCTCCGACACGCCGACGCCGCGCAACACGAGTTGGGTCGAGCCCGACAGGAACTTGACGAAGGGCTTGGAAATTGCGGCCAGCCAGAGCATTGGCCGGGCCACCAGTCGGGCAATCGGTTCCGGGCTGATCTGGCCGAGCCGCTTGGGCACCAGCTCACCGAGCACGATCGAGAAATAGGTAATGCTTACCACCACCAGGCCGGTCGCGACATAGCCCGCCCAGGGCTCCTCGAGGCCGACCGACTGCAGCCAGACGCTGAACGGAGCAGCCAACGTTGCCTCACCCACGATTCCATTGAGGATGCCGATGGATGTAATGCCGATCTGCACGGTTGACAGGAACTGGTTGGGGTCCTCGCCCAGCTTCATTGCCGCGACAGCCGCGCCGTCGCCCGCTTCCGCCAGCTTTTGCAGGCGCACACGGCGGGCCGTGATCAGCGCGATTTCCGACATCGCGAATGCACCGTTAAGAAGAATCAAGCCAAACAGTAAGGCGATTTCCATGTCTTGTCAGTGAAAACGAAAAAGTGGTGAGGCCGAATCGCCCGCAGTATGTCCGCTCATCGACGCCAGCAACCCTATTGAACAGCAACGTGCTGTCGGAGAAACAGTTTCGGCGAATACCGCTGGCCATCCAATGGGCACCCGCAACGCATTACCGCACAGGCGATTAACCGTCGAGGCTTTCGTCTTCGACCTGCAATACCTCCGGACCAAGCAACCGCTGTGCCGATTCCGTGGGCAACGCTTCCACCGACTTCAGTTTACGCGCCATCTGGCGACTGCGGGTTTCAGCTTGCTCAATGTTTTTCGCTGCGCGCTCAAGAGAATTTTTCGTTGCCGCCAGCACATCACCGAACTTGCCGAACTCCGTTTTCACCGCCCCCAGAACCTGCCAGACATCCGAGGACCGCTTTTCCAGCGCCAGGGTACGGAACCCCATCTGCAAGCTGTTCAACAGCGCCGACAGGGTCGAGGGGCCCGCAATGCAGATGCGGCAGACGCGTTGCAGTTCATCGGCCAGGCCCGGGCGCCGGATCACTTCCGCATACAGGCCCTCGGTCGGCAGGAACATGATCGCGAAATCGGTCGTCAGTGGCGGCGACAGGTATTTTTCGGCGATGGTGCGGGCCTCGAGCCGCACTGCCCGCTCCAGTTCGCGGCCCGCCACGAGGACTCCTTCGGCATCGGCATGCTCCGCAGCTTCCGTCAGGCGTTCGTACTGCTCTTTCGGAAACTTTGCATCGATCGGCATCCATACCGGTTTCTGCCCTTCCTCCTGGCCCGGCAGTTTCACCGCGAATTCCACCCGCTCATTGCTGCCCGGAATGGTCTCCACGTTTTTGCCGTACTGATCCGGCGTCAGTACCTGCTCAAGCAGCATCTCAAGCTGCACTTCACCCCAGGTGCCGCGCGTTTTTACATTGGTCAGCACACGCTTCAAATCACCAACGCCGATCGCCAGCTGTTGCATTTCGCCGAGGCCCTGATGGACCTTGTCCAGCCGGTCGGAGACCAGCTTGAATGATTCGCCAAGGCGCTGCTCCAGGGTCGCGTGCAGCTTTTCGTCGACCGTCCTGCGCATCTCCTCGAGCCGCGTGCCGTTGTCGGTCTGCAGATCGCGGATCTTCGCTTCCAGCGTCGCACGCACTTCCGACATGCGTTGCGCATTCGATTCGGTAAGCACGGTGAGCGACTGACTGAGGGTATCGCCGAAACGTTTCAGCGCCCCCGCCTGCTCTTCCCTGCCCGCCTGCGCCTGCAGAGTGATTGCACGGCGCATCGCTTCAAGCTGCTGGGCGTTCATTTCACCCAGCTTGGCCAGCTGCTGGGCGAAGGAATCGATCTGGCTGTTCTGCAAGGTGGCGATACCGGTCATCTGGCTTGCCAGCGTTTGCTGGAACTGGGCCAGGCTGCCGTTCAACTCTTGCCGCATGCGCTGGGCACTGGTCTGCACCTCGCTGCGCAGTTCGCGTTCGATGCGCTCGGCGGTCTGCTGTTGATGACGCTGTACGTCATCGCGCAATTGCGCGAGTTCCGGCAACGCCGTCACGCCGTCTTTCCTTCCCCTCGATACGAACAGTGCTACCAGTTGCAGGACAAGCACCGCGGCAAGCGAGGCAAGAAGAAGGATGTCGATCGTGCTCATGAATGAGAAAGTACTACGTGAGAGTAAAGCGAAATGCCTGGACGAAACTGAATAGCTGACCGCATGGAACACATGCCCATCTGCAAGTGCTGACTTGCCTGATGTCAGCCTTCCCGGTTTCGCATCCAGTCGGCGGTTTCATAGAACGATTGCATCAATCGCAGCTGCAGCGATTCTTCGACACCGACATCCTGCATCGCCCACGCCATGCACCGCAGCCATTGGTCGCGCTCGGGAGACGCGATGGCATAGGGAAGATGCCGTGCACGCAGGCGGGGATGGCCGAACCGTTCGATATACATGCTGGGTCCGCCCATCCAGCCGGACAGGAACCAGTAGAGCTTGTCGCGAGAGCTGTCGAGAGGCGTCGGGTGAAGTGCGCGGATGCCGGCGAACTCGGGTTCAAGGTCCATCAGGTCGTAAAAGCGGTCGACCAGTTCGCGCAGTTTTGTATCGCCGCCAAGCAAGTCGTAAGCGGTGGGAGAAGCGGAGTCATCGGGATTCATGCTGCGAATGATAGCGCATCAATTGTCGTAGTGAAACCAGGGGAACAAAAGATGGATTTTTTGCTCACTCGATGAAGGGCATCGCCACCGCGTCAGTGCGGATCGAGTGTGCTTTCCCCCTATGGAGCATGTCATCCGCACGACACAAAATCGCACGTGAAAACAACGGATTTGCGTCGTCGCAAGCGGAACTTTGACCTCTGGCAATGGGTGCTTTGACCGCCCGCAAGCAAGCCCCAGTTTGCAGTTTCAGATTGCCACGAATGATTACCATTGCTTAAAAGGTAATACCCGATAAGACCATCGACCACGGTTTGATGGAGGCAATCAAGCAACTTTGAAAAGGCATTCCTTGCATATGGCATGCAACTGTAACTGCGGTTCTTTTTATTTTTCCGACCCTGCCCAAAAGGCCGGATCGACCTTCACCGGATGCGTGACCAACGATTCGGAACTGTTGCAACCAATAACACCAGAGGCAACATGCGCGACCTGATTATCCGTAACTCTTCCCGGCTGGAACTATCGATGCGTCTGATGGACGTGCTGGTTCTTGAGATAGCCGGCGCTCTCGCCAGCTGGCTGCATTGGGGTGCGCCCCTGAGCACAACCGCACCGGTGCATACGGTGCTCCTGCACTTCTGCAGCGCCCTCGCCTTCGTCCTGTTCGCGCAACTCGAACTCTATGCGTCATGGCGGGGCCGAGCCATGCCCGAAATGTTCCTGCGCGTGGCGGCATCATGGGGCATCGTCCTCCTCATCGGCCTGTTCTTCGGCTTCCTGATCAATCATGTCGGCGCGGTGTCGCGACTCTGGATGTTCTACTGGTACGGCACGGGCGTCATTTTCCTCGTGGTGTATCGCATCGGCGTGTACTTCACCTTGCGTCATCTGCGTCGCCGGGGCTTGAATGCAAAGCGCGTCATCATCGTCGGCTACGGCAGCACCGGCCAGGAGATGCATAAACGTTCGCTGATCCAGGACTGGGCCGGCTACGACGTGAAGGCGGTACACGGCGACCCGGCCGATGTGGAGAAGATCAAGGATCCCTCCGTCGTGCGCCTCAATTCCCTTGAGGAAATTCCAGGCTATGTCGTTGCCAACCAGATTCATGAAATCTGGATCACCCTGCCGCTGATGGCATCGCCCAAGCTGCAGGAACTGCAGTATCTGCTGCGCAATGCGCTGGTCGATATTCGCTGGGTGCCCGACCTGCTCGGCTTGCAAATGCTGAGCAACAAGATGGGTGACTTCCTCGGCTTCCCGGCAGTCGATCTGAACCAGCCGGTTTCGAGCGGCATGAACGGCCTGGTGAAAGACATGTTCGACAAGGTTTTCGCCAGCGTCGCACTGGTGCTGTTGGCGCCGCTGTTCATCGTCATCGCGATCCTCATCAAATCCTCATCGCCGGGCCCGGTCCTCTTCAAGCAGCCGCGGCTTGGCCTGAACGGCAAAAAGTTCAACGTCTACAAGTTCCGCTCGATGAAGGTGCACCAGGAGCACGGCATCGTGAAGCAGGCGACGAAAGACGATCCGCGCATCACGCCGATCGGCGCCTTCCTGCGACGTACCAGCCTTGACGAGTTGCCGCAGTTCATCAACGTGCTGCTCGGCGATATGTCGGTGGTCGGTCCGCGGCCGCATGCCTTGCAGCACAACGAGATGTACAAGGATCTGCTTGAGATGTACATGCTGCGCCACCGCGTCAAGCCAGGCATTACGGGCTGGGCGCAGATCCATGGCCATCGCGGTGAAACCGACACCGTGGACAAGATGGCGAAACGCGTTCAGTTCGACCTTCATTACATTCAGAACTGGTCGTTGTGGATGGACATCCGCATCATCATCTGGACGGCATTCAAAGGCTGGACAGGAAAGAATGCGTACTGACGCCATGCATGCGGCATGCGTGCATGGCATGCGCCTGTCCTAACGTCGGGCAGCGGAGATTCACGCCGGTGCGACGCATCGGCGTGACGAGGAAGCTGCAACCACGCCGGGCGCGCATTCACACCGCCGAATTTCAAACTAACTTACGCAAACGCAATTTCCCCTTCGCGACACGGGCGTAACCTCAATCAATAGATTGCCATGTGGGATGCAGGCAGCATCCGGCGAAGCATCCATCCACGCCGAACACGACGGGCAAACGATACAGGCATCACGATCGACTATGCGGAAACCGAACAAGACATCATTGCATAACCTCATCACACCGAAGCGCTGCCTGCTGGCCGCCTTCCTGTTCTTCCTTCTCATGGTGTGCGCCGGCGCAATTCCCGGCAAGGCGATGGCAGCGTCCACCGTGGTGTCGGACAAGCTGCTGCATTTCACCGCTTACTCCATTCTCAGCATTCTTTTGTATTGCGGCATGAGCGGCACCCGGCTCAACCGCGGACTGCGCTCCTTTCTGCTGATCGGTGTGCTGGGCGGTCTCGACGAAGTCATCCAATCCTTCCTTCCGTACCGCAATTTCAGCTGGCTCGATTGGGAAGTCAACATGCTGGCGGCCGCGATCTGCGTGAGCTTCCTGATGTTGCTGCACCCGACCTATACGGCGCTGGCGAGATCACGCAGGCAGGAAAAGCGGAGAGCGCAGGCAAGCAGGACCAGCCCGCTCATGAACGACAAATCCTAACAAGGAACAGATAACCATGCGAAAAATTACGAAAGCCGTTTTTCCCGTCGCCGGCCTCGGCACCCGCTTCCTGCCAGCGACCAAGGCAAGTCCGAAGGAAATGCTGCCGGTGGTCGACAAGCCGCTGATCCAGTACGCGGTGGAAGAAGCGATCGCTGCGGGCATCACCGAGATGATCTTCGTCACCGGCCGCAACAAGCGCGCGATCGAAGACCATTTCGATATGGCTTACGAACTCGAGGCCGAACTCGAAGCGCGCAACAAGGAGGCATTGCTGCAGGTACTGCGCAGCATCAAGCCGGACAACGTGTCCTGCTTCTACGTGCGCCAGGCGGAAGCGCTGGGTCTTGGACACGCGGTGCTGTGCGCCGAGCGCATGGTGAACGATCATCCGTTCGCGGTCATCCTGGCGGACGACCTGCTCGACGGCGAAGTGCCCGTCATGCGGCAGATGTGCGAACTGCATGAGCAGCTCGGCACCAGCATCATCGGCGTCGAGCAGATCGCCCGTGAACAGAGCCGTTCCTATGGCGTCGTCGCAGGCAGCGCGTTCAACGACCGACTGATCAAGCTGAACGGCATCGTGGAAAAGCCCGCTCCCGAGAACGCACCATCCAACCTCGGCGTGGTCGGTCGCTACGTCCTCACGCCGGCAATCTTCCACCACCTGCGCCAGCTGCGGCCAGGCGCGGGCGGCGAACTGCAACTCACCGACGGCATCGCCGCGCTGATGGCGGAGGAGCCTGTTCTCGCCTATCGGTACGACGGCGTCCGGTACGACTGCGGAAGCAAGCTCGGCTATCTCCAGGCGATGGTGCACTTCGGATTGCGTCATCCCGAAGTGAAGGAAAAGTTCGGCGAGTACCTGCGCGACCTTCCACTCGGCCAGGCGGCAAAGGCCGCGGAAGCGCTGGCGGGCTGACCAGCTTACCGACCGTAGCGAAGAAAGCAGCAGGCATGACCAAAGAACCTCAACTACCGGCGAATTTCATGAACATGGTACAGAGCAAACCGAAGGTGGCGCTGATTACCGGCATCAGCGGCCAGGATGGCGCTTACCTGGCGGAGCTGTTGCTCGGCAAGGGCTATATCGTTCACGGCATCAAGCGCCGCACCTCGCGCTTCAATACCGACCGGATCGACCACTTGTATCAGGGACCACAGGAGGATGACCGCCGCTTCATCCTGTATCACGGCGACATGACCGACTCCTCCTCACTGATGCGCATCGTCCAGCAGGTGCAGCCCGATGAGATCTACAACCTCGCGGCGCAGAGCCATGTCGCAGTGTCCTTCGAGGAGCCGGAATATACCGCCAGCTGCGATGCCCTCGGTCCGCTGCGCCTTCTCGAAACGGTGCGTCAATTGGGCATGGAGAAGAAGACCCGCTTCTACCAGGCATCCACTTGTGAAATGTATGGCCAGTCGGCGTTTGCCATGCAAAACGAAGACACGCCGTTCCGTCCCCGCAGCCCCTACGCGATCGCGAAGCTGTATGCCTATTGGATGACCGTGAACTATCGCGAAGCCTACGGCATGTTTGCGTGCAACGGCATCCTGTTCAACCACGAATCACCTTTGCGTGGGGAAACATTTGTCACCCGCAAAGTCACGCGCGGGCTGGCCCGCATTGTGCTCGGACTTCAGGATTGCATCTATCTCGGCAACCTGAATGCCATGCGCGATTGGGGCCATGCGCGTGACTACGTGGAAATGCAATGGCGCATGTTGCAGCAGGACGAACCGGAAGATTTCGTGATCGCCTCCGGCGTGCAACGCAGCGTGCGCGACTTCGTCGCCGCCGCCGCGAATGAAATCGGACTTGGCTTGCGCTGGGAAGGTGCGGGCCTGGAGGAAACGGCGATCGTCACGGACACGGGAAACCATGCCGGCGTGGCGCTCGGGCAGACCATCGTCCGCGTCGATCCCCGCTACTTCCGTCCGACCGAAGTCGACAGCCTGTTGGGTGATGCCAGACGTGCACGCGAAAAGCTCGGTTGGGTTCCAGCCACCACTTTCGATCAGCTCGTGAAGGAAATGGTGCAAGCCGACCTGCAAGCGGCAATCAAGGAAGGACCGCTCCAGCAGCACGATCACGCGCACTACGGCTATATCGAGCAAGGCTGACCGGGCTTCGGAGAGGCTCCGGTTAAACAATTTTTCATGCAGCGGCAAACCGTCAGGGATGCGGCCCACACCGCAGACGGGCTTTGCCAACTTCACGCACAGAGGAAATAATGCAAAACAACAATCGCAACAAGCGCATCTTCGTCGCCGGCCATCGTGGCCTGGTGGGTTCCGCCATCGTACGCGCACTGAAAAAGCGCGGTTACAACAATATCCTCACCCGCACCCATGCCGAACTCGACCTGATCGACCAGGCTGCCGTCCGCGCATTCTTCGAACGGGAACAGATCGATGAAGTCTATATGGCTGCAGCCCGTGTCGGCGGCATCCATGCGAATAATACCTACCCGGCGGAATTCATCTACGACAACATGATGGTGCAGTCGAACGTGATTCATGAGGCTTGGCGCAGCGGCGTGCAGAAGCTGCTGTTCCTCGGCTCGTCGTGCATCTACCCGCGCCTGTCGGAACAGCCGATCAAGGAAGAGTACCTGATGAGCGGTTCGCTGGAGCCCACCAATGAACCCTATGCGATCGCCAAGATCGCCGGCATCAAGATGTGCGAGAGCTACAACCGCCAGTACGGCACCGATTTCCGCAGCGTCATGCCGACCAACCTGTACGGTCCCGGCGACAACTACCACCCAGAAAACAGCCACGTCATTCCGGCGCTGATCCGCCGCTTCCATGAAGCAAAAATCAATGGCGCGGAGAAGGTCACTATCTGGGGTACGGGCACGCCGCGCCGCGAATTCCTGTTCGTGGACGACATGGCCGATGCAAGCGTCCACGTGATGGAACTTGACCGTGCGAAATACGAAAAGCACACCACGCCGATGTTGTCTCATATCAATGTAGGGACAGGCGAGGACGTCACAATACGTGAGGTTGCAGAAATTATCAGAAAAGTCGTCGGCTTCAAGGGCGACATCGAGTTCGATACCAGCAAACCGGACGGCACGCCGCGCAAGCTGATGGACAACGCCAAGCTGCTATCGCTCGGATGGCATCCAGGCATGCGGCTCGGTGAAGGAATCAAGGAAACCTATGCGCACTTCGTGGCAAATGTCGCCGAGAAGGAAGCAGCCGCGCAAGCCGGCGTTCGGCCACATGGCTTGCTGGCCAGCGCATAACCGGATTAACGGCATCAATCAACGTCGGCTTGTAAAGACACGACTCACGCAGGCCATTCATCGTCATGGATAAAAAAAGCAGTTTATCGAGCAAGGGCATATCCGCCGTATTCTGGGGCGGATTCGGCTCTGCCCTGCGCGCCCTTCTCCAGATCGGCGCGCAGATTGTCCTCGCACGCCTCCTCGGCCCGGTCGAGTACGGTATTTTCGCGATGGCCACTATCGTCCTGAGCTTCACCAACTTCTTCTCCGATATCGGGATTTCCTATGGCCTGATTCAAAAGAAGGAGATTACGCCTGACGATATCCGCTATGTGTTCACCTGGCAGTTGATCCTCGGCTCCATCGTGTCGCTGGCGGTATTTCTGCTTTCCCAGCCGCTGGCCGGATTCTTTAACGAACCGCGTCTGGTCGACGTCATCCAGGTAGCGTCGGTGATCTGCTTCCTGAATGCGATTTCCTCGCCGTCGATGAACCTGCTGAAGCGGGAACTCGATTTCAAATCGATCCAGATTGCTTCCTTCGTCAGCTACGTCGTCGGCTTCGTGGTAGTCGGCATCCCGATGGCGATGGCAGGCATGCAGGTATGGGCCTTGATTGCCGCCTACATCGTCAACGTCGTGCTGAACCTGGCGATGCTGTACTCGAAATCGCGCCATCCTTTGGGAATCGTGCTGCGCCAGGGAGGCGACGGCGACCTGCTCAGTTACGGGGCCAAGGTATTTGCGACCAATGTCGTCAACTGGCTGATCGGCAATATCGATCGCGTCATCATCGGCCGCATGTTCACGGCAGCGCAGACCGGCTTCTACTCACTGTCCTACAACCTGCTTTCCAGCCCGACCATCACCATCATCGGCGTGATCCAGGGGGCGCTGTTCTCGACGAGCGCCCGGGTCCAGGACGACCGCGATCGTCTGCGCCGCGCCTTGCTGACCATGATCGGCGCTGTGACGCTGCTGCTGTTTCCGGTGTTCTTCGGCATTGCCGCGGTGTCGGAAACCATCCTTCACAGCCTGTACGGCAGTTCATGGCTGGAAGCAACGGAACTGTTGCGACCGATCGCCCTGGCCATGCCGCTCTACCTGCTGCTCGGCATGGCAACGCCGCTGCTCTGGGTTGCGGGCCGCACCAAGACCGAGTTCCTGATCCAGATTCCGATTGCGGTCGTATTTGCACTGGCCGCCGGATTCGCCGCCGCCTTTTCGCTGGAGGCAGTCGCATGGACGGTCTTCGGCATGTACTTCATCCGGGCTGCGTCCATTCTCGGCGTGACTTGCCATGCGCTGGAAATCGGATTGCGCCGCATCTTCAGAGCAATGTCGGGCGGCCTGATCACCACGGTGATCACCACCGGCCTGATACTCGCCGCCGATTCGACTGCGCGCCAGATGACAGGGATACCGGCGCTGTGGCTGACGGCCGACATGGCGGCGGGTGCGGTGGGCATGGGCGCGTCGCTCTGGCTCTTCCCGAGCCTGATCAACCACCACGTCGCCCAGCTATTCGAAAAGATTGCAATGCGCCTGCCGCCGCGTGCCGGCGGGATGCTGCAGAAGTTCATTTACCGGCCGGGCTGAAGCGATCAGCCAGACCAGGAACACTAAAAGTAAAAAGGGGAAAACGAGTGAACGAAATCTTTTCCATGCTCACGGCCGGTGTCGGCGCCCTGATCTTCGGGATCGTCGGCATCGTCGCCTTCGGATGGCTGCTGCTGGTGCAGAAACGGCTGCGCAGATGGATGATCGCGATGATCTTTCCTATCCTGATCGCCGCCATCGGCATCGGCGCCATCCTGTCCGGCCGGGACTTCACCGCGGAAGCCGCGGATGCGGTCAAGACGGAAGTCGGCTCCGGCATGCTGGTATGGTTCTTCCGCCTCACGACCATCGGCATCCTGGGCATTTGCATGGCGCGGCTGGTATCGGTGTCGCAAAGCCTGGAAAACCGCGGGAAGGAAGGACGGGGATTATTTTTCGCCTTCGTTTTTTTCTACGTTACCAACCTGGTAATCAATAACGTGCTCGGCACCGACCCGGTGTTCCACGACCGCTTCCTGCCAGCCATCATCATCTTCACCGCGATTTATTTCAGCCGGGGCCAGGACCGCAACACCGCTGTGGATGCCACCAAGGTCGGCCTGTTCTTCTTCATGGTGGCCAGTTGTGCACTTGCCGCGGTGAAGCCAAACCTTGCGCTGCAAACCGGTTACGACATGGGCTACCTGCCCGGCCTGAACATCCGCCTGTGGGGCATCGGGTCGAACCCGAACAGCCTGGGCCCGCTTGCCGTGATCTTCCTGCTGCTGCTGACCTTCCGGCCCTTCAGGATGCGCTGGCTGCAGATCCTGGCGATCGGCACCGGCCTGGTCACCCTGGTCCTGACGCAGTCCAAGACCGCATGGATCGCCGCCCTGATTGCCTTCTTCATTGTCTGGTGGACACGCTCAATCAGTTCTCCGGCCAGCCCGCGCCAGCGCAATATTTCCTACTATTCGCCACGCAACTTCGCTGCCCCGATGGTGGTGTGCCTGATGGCGCTCGGCCTGATCTTCGTCTATGGCGCGCTGATGGCCTTCGATCGGGAAGTCGCGATCATCGACCGCGATTTGCAGGTCTCGTCGCTCACTGGCCGTACGCAGATCTGGGAAGCGGCGATCGAGGCATGGCGGACCAATCCGGTATTCGGCTACGGCTCGAACGTATGGGGCGCCGAATTCCGTAAGTCCATCGGCATTGATGCGGCACTGAGCGCCCACAGCCAGTTCATGCAGTCGCTTTCCGAAGCTGGCCTGCTCGGGCTGCTTGGCCTGCTGATCTACATGACCGCGCTGTTCGCCCGAGCCTACACAACCAATGCGGAAACACGGGGCATGTCGCTTGCGCTGTTCTCGATCGTATTCGTGCGTTCCATCAGCGAAACGCCGCTCGACCTGACAAATATTTTCGGCGCCGACTTCTTGATCCACCTGCTGCTGTTCCGGGTGGTGCTGGTGCATACCTACGCTCCGGTC
The DNA here is from genome assembly GCF_036846085.1 of Noviherbaspirillum sp. Taxonomy (NCBI): domain Bacteria; kingdom Pseudomonadati; phylum Pseudomonadota; class Betaproteobacteria; order Burkholderiales; family Oxalobacteraceae; genus Noviherbaspirillum; species Noviherbaspirillum sp. The sequence goes on from NZ_DAIUCO010000023.1 coordinate 14,264, forward strand.
AGAGTGCCGCAGCCGCAACTGCAGCCGCAACTCCAGTGGAGCAAGACATGACGGCGCAGACTTCCCTGCCATCGATCTCCGTCGTCGTCCCTCTTTACAACAAGGGCGAGTACGTAGACGAGGCGCTCTCCTCCGCACTGGCGGCGCAGGGTATCCTGGAAGTGATCGTTGTCGACGACGAGTCGACCGATGACGGACCGGAACGCGTCGCCCGGATGAGCGATCCGCGCATCCGGCTGATACGTCAGAAGAATCAGGGCGTGTCTGCGGCGAGGAACCGCGGCATCCATGAAGCACGGGGCGACTTCATCGCCTTCCTGGACGCGGACGACTGCTGGCTGCCCGATTACATTCCTGCGATCAACAGGCTGATCCAGGCTCATCCGGAAGCCGGCATGTTCGCGACGCGGTATTACAGCTTCTCCGAGGAAGGACAGCAGGAAGTTTCGTCCCTGCCTCAGCCTGCATCCGGAGCACCGGCCGGCGAGCCGCAACTGGTGACACGGTTCTTCGAATCGTGGGCAACAGGAAACTTCTTCTTCACCTGTTCGGTCGTGATTCCACGACGCATATTCGTCGAACACAACATCTTCTTTCCGCCTAACGAAAGTCTTGGCGAAGACCAGGATGTCTGGTTTCGGGTCGCGGAGCTGTATCCGGTCGCCTATTGCGCCAGCCCGCTGGTCGGGTATCGCATTGGTGCGTTTCCCAGCCTGAGCAAGGCGGCAACCGGAACCGAGCTGCCGCCGTTCATACGGCGCCTGAAGGAGCGCTTCGACGGCGGCCGCATTCCGCCTCAGCACCGCAAGGGCGTGTCGCATCTGCTCGGACGGCATCAGCTCATGCTTGCGATGAAACATATGCGTTTTCGCGGATGGACGGAAGGCATTGCGCTGCTGTTCAACAAACTCAGCATCCAGGCGCCGAAGATCTGGATCAAGGTGTTCCTGCTGGCCTGCCTGCCGAGACCCATCCGCCTGCGGATCTTGGACCGAACATGAAAGGATAGGCCGGCATAGGCCGGTCCGTAGTAGCAACCACGTCGTCACCACCAAGCAAGAGGCTTTCAACCGATGAATAAAACGTTCGCATCTTCCTATTGCCAGCCGAACCGGCCGACGCCGGGTGCCGCGCATCTGCAACTTTTGCTGTCGGGAGAACGCACATGAGAATTCCGGAAGCATCACTCGTCCTGGCAACCGTCGGCAGGACCAGCGAACTCGGCCGCATGTTTGAATCGCTGGCCGCCCAGACATTTACTAATTTCGAGTTGATCGTTGTCGATCAGAATGATGACGACCGCCTGCTGCCCCATCTTGAGCGCGCCCGCTATCTGGGCATCGCGGTAAAGCACCTGAAGCATCATCCGCCCAATCTCGCGGCCGCGCGCAACGTCGGCATCGAAGCCGCGCGCGGCGAATGGATCGGTTTCCCGGACGACGACTGCTGGTATGACCCGCACCTCCTGTCGCATGTCGCGGCGCGATTCGCCCGCGCGGATCAGCCGGAAGGCGTGGTGGCGCGATGGATCGAACAGGATGAGCAGCCGTCCGCCGCGGCCAACCTGACATGGGAACGCGCCAGCGCTTTCCGGGATATTCCGGTCAGCTCGATCACGCTGTTCTGCCGCCGGACCTTGTTCAAGCGCATCGGCGGGTTCGACGCGCGCCTTGGTGTCGGGCAGTGGTTCGGCGCCGGCGAAGAGACCGATTTCGTTTTGCGCGCCCTGTATGCGGGCGCCTTCTTCACCTATGAACCGCAGGCGGAAGTGCATCACGCGGTCGCTGCGGCCGCCGTTCCCGCCAATCCGCAAGCCCGCCTCGCGCTGCGGCATCGCGCACGCGGCACCGGCGCACTGTATGCGAAGCATAAATTGCCGCGCTGGGTCATCGTGCGCGGCCTGCTTGCACCTGTCCTCCGGCCATTGCTCAAAGGTGCGTTCGGCGCCGATCTGGCGACGGGTTGCGCCGTCGTACGCGGGCGTCTGGACGGCATGCTGGGCTGGCACCGACGAAGTGGTCAAAGCTGACGCTTTTCTCTATTGATTGAAGCATGCCGGGGTTGCCCCACCTGGCGTTGCGCGACTTGCAGGAAGGCCTGTCATACGCGTCTTCCCTGCTGCGATACGTGCGCCGCATGTGCATTACGTAGGTTGCAGCGGCATGTTGCCGCCCTGTCGACGCGTTGATCGGTGAGGTATTTTCGCACCTGGATGGGGCAAATCCAGAGCGTCGTCTGCGTCAGAAAAGGGATTCGGGATTAATGGCATTCACATTGCGATAGATAGATTCTTCATACGGAACAAACGCCGAACCCTGTCTATCGAACATGCTATCCAACAACAGCACAGGGCGACTTTGCATGCATCCGCCAGCATCAGTCGCCTGAAGCATAGAAATATCGCTCATGTTAAACATTGCACTCATTACGAACCATCCGCCGCCGTTTCGCATCCCGATTTATGAACGGATCGCGAAAATACCCGACGTGAACCTGCATCTGATTTTTTGCAGCCGTCGGGAACCCAACCGGCAATGGAAGCTGCCGCCGCTTAACTTCAAGCACACCTTTTTGCGTGAACGTTTTGTAACGCGCGGCGACAACTTTATCCATAACAATTTCGATGTCATCTCCAGCTTGCGAAGCATCGCACCGGATGTGATCGTCACCACCGGATTCAACCCCACATACCTCTATGCATTCGCCTATGCGGTTGCACGGGGCGTACCGCATGTACCGATGACAGACGGTACCGATGTTTCGGAAGAAGCCCTGAGCACCTGGCACAAGGCGGTAAGGCGGCTGGTGTATGCGCGCTCGCGAGCATTCATCGCCGCAAGCCACGGCGGGTTGAAACTGTATGAGAGCTATGGCGTGTCGCCGGAGCGATGCTTCCTCTCCTGCCTGTGCATCGATAACGATGCGTATAAGGCGTCCGAGAGCCATGTCGAAAAGCGTTTCGATTTCATCTTTTGCGGCCGGATCGTGGAAGACAAAAATCCCTTGTTCGCATTGGACGTCGCCCATGATGTTTCGCTGCGCCTCGGGCGCAAGGTAAGCATCCTGTTCGTCGGCCACGGCGAGCAGGAAGACGAGGTCAAGGCAGAGGCGGCCAGCCGCAGTGAAACGCTGCATGTGGAATTCAACGGCTTTGCCTCGCAGGAAGAACTGCCCGCCTTGTACAGGTCGGCCTGCATCTTCCTGTTCCCTACCCGGCGCGATGTCTGGGGCGTGGTCGCGAATGAAGCCTGCGCCGCCGGTCTGCCTATCATCGTGTCGCCCTTTGCCGGCGTCATCGACGAACTTGTCATCGACGGGCAAAACGGCTTTGTTTGCGAACTTGACGTCGCCGCATGGAGCGAGCGCGCAACCATGCTTCTGACCCATCCCGACGTCATGGCGAGTTTCGCGCAGCGCAGCCTTGCGCTGGTCGACAAATACACCTTCGACCATGCGGCGGCTGGTGTGGTCGATGCCTGCCGTCTTGCGGTCAGGTCAGGCGGATCCGCGCACTACAACGCGAAGATCGGAAGGAAAGCAGGATGATGGCAAGCAGCACCGCCCTAACCGTTACGGAAAGAACCCTCCGGATATGCTGAAGATATTGATCGCGCATAACGCCTATCAGCACCGGGGCGGCGAGGACATGGTAGTCGATGCGGAGGTCGAACTACTTCGCAGCCGCGGCCATGAGGTCGAGACCTACCACCTGCACAATGACGAGATCAATGCCATGTCCCGCGCCGCGGCCGCCGCAACCGCGATCTGGTCGCGCCGCACCGAGCGGGATATCGACGCGCTGTGCGAGCGCTTCCGGCCCGACGTCATCCATGTGCACAACACCTTTCCGCTGATTTCGCCGTCGCTCTACTGGGCGGCCTCGAAACGGAAGGTGCCGGTCGTACAAACACTGCACAACTTCCGGCTGCTTTGTCCGCAGGCTATCTTCCTGCGCGACGGGAAGATCTGCGAAGACTGTGTCGGCAAGGTCCCATGGCGTGCGGTGACGCGGAAGTGCTATCGCGAATCCAGCCTGCAATCGGCCGTCCTCGCCGGCATGCTGGTCACGCACCGTGCAATCGGCAGCTATCGTGAACGCGTTACGCGCTACATCGCGCTCAACAGCTTTGCGCGGGATAAATATGTTGCAGGCGGACTACCCTCGGACCTGTTCAGGATCAAACCCAATTTTGTTGCCTCGTCTACAGTACCTTCATGGAACAGCCGCAACGGTGGCATGTATGTCGGCCGGTTGTCCTCCGAAAAAGGCGTCGATGTGCTGGCCGCGGCGACAAGGTTAACAGAGCGGTCGAACATCGATGTCATCGGTGGCGGGCCGCTGGAAGAAATGGCGAAGGAGTCGTTCGGAGAACGTTACCTTGGCTTCAGGCCGCTGGACGAGATCATGCAACGGATGCAGACGGCGCGTTTCCTCGTTCTGCCGAGCGTCTGTTACGAGAATTCGCCCCGGACCATCGTCGAGGCGTTCTCCTGCGGGCTACCGGTCATCGCCAGCCGGCTCGGCGCGTTGATCGATATCGTGCGTGACGGCGAAACCGGGTTGCTGTTCCATCCCGGCGACCCTGCCGACCTGGCGGCAAAGATTGCCTGGGCAGAGTCGCATCCTGAAGAAATGGCCCGCATGGGCCGCGCGGCCCGGGCCGAGTACGAATTGAAGTACACGCCGGAACGCAATTACGACATGCTATTGGATATCTATGAAGATGCTATCAGAGCCATTGATCGAGAACCCGCTGCCGCGCAAAGGCAAGCCCGTGCTTGAAGCGTTTATCGACGCCCTGTCCTGGGACGATGCGATCGGCAGAATCACCGCATGGGGTGCGGCCCGGGAATCGCGCTATGTCTGCATATGCAATGTGCACTCCGTCGTCACGACGACGAGCGACCTCGAATTCAAGGTCGCCGTCAACAATGCCGACATGGCGACACCTGACGGCGCGCCAATCGCCTGGGCATTGCGCCGGCTGGGGCATCCCGGACAGGCGCGGATCAATGGGCCGGACCTGATGATGAAGTACCTGGCTGTCGCGGAGCGGAAGGGCCAGGTCGTGTTCTTCTACGGCAGCACCGAATCCACGCTGGCGAAGCTGCGCACCGCCCTCGCCGGCAAGTTCCCGCGCCTGAAAATCGGCGGCGCGTATTCACCGCCGTTCCGCCCGCTCTCTGTCGAAGAAGATAACGCCATCGTCGACCAGATCAACGACTCCGGCGCCAACGTCGTCTTCGTCGGTCTCGGCTGCCCGAAACAGGAAAAATGGATGGCGGAGCACCGTGGCCGGATCAACGCGGTGATGATCGGCGTCGGCGCCGCATTCGACTATCACGCCGGCGTCATCAAGCGCGCGCCGCTCTGGTGGCAGAACAACGGGCTGGAATGGCTGTACCGGCTCGGCTCGGAACCGCGTCGGCTGTTCATGCGTTATACGGTAACGAATACCTTGTTTGTGTTCGGGTTCATGCGGCAGATGGTGGTGGAGAGGTTGCCGATGCGGGATGCGTAGTGGGCGATATTGAATTTATAATCCCGCCACCGCTTTTTGCCGGAGGTCGTACCGTTCGTCAAACCGCTTGGCGCTGCAGCGGTAGCAGGCCTGACTGACATGGAAAACTTCGCAAGCTAGTCCGACCATGTGAACTGCCGATGCTCCGGGTCGGCCAGTTCAAAATGCCTGCCCACTACCAGTTCGCGGTGCTTGACGAATCCCGCAAAGCATTTGCCCGCGTACTTGTCACTGTGATGTATATCGAAGCGGTTGTCTTCCAGGATAGAAGACAACCGCATTCCGTTATCCCCTTGCATACCGCGATGATCGTCCTGCTGGACATTGAGAAACGGGCCTTTGTCTTCATGGGTGGCGCATGACATTGCCCGGGAAAAGCATTGGCGGACAAGCAGACAAGGGTATGGCGGAACCCGGCGGAAAACGATTCCGTACCAGTCTGCTCGCATGGCAGGAGCGTGTCATCGGGAATACCTGAGCCAGGAGCACGTGCGAGCGTGTGCAGCCGGTTGGTTTAAACCGACGCGATGCCGGGCAAGAACCCCGCGATGAGTGACTCTGACATACCGCATAAATAACAATGGAGGCCAATGATAGGTATGAGTTGCCATTTGCACATTTTCTTGCCCGAAACGGCGTAGTGCCGTGAATTACGGTAGCTTCATTCATCGCAATAGATATCCACACCAGCACTGCATAAGCATGTGGATAAAGTCGGGGATTGGTTCGGATAACTCCATAACCCGATGATTATCATCAGAAAATTCCTTCTGATTAATTTCGATGCACAGTAGTGGATAAGCCCACTGACAGACTTGCTTCCGTATCCGGAAGAACGAACATCGTTAATCATCAAATCGCAGCTTGGGCTATCAGACGCATTCCGGCCGCACCTTCCACTATCGCTTGCAGCAAAAGCGCAACAGTCTTCCTGTGCATGTCGCAAGGCAAAGCCTCGTCCACTACCGATTGTGAGATATCAACACGATGCCTTGCGGCTTTAGCAGAATGACATTACTTAAACCCTGTCCGCAGGTCGCTTCACAACGCGGCGGACGCCATTCGCCTTCTTTTCCACTACGTTTTTCTATCTGACTAGATGACCCCAACTTCGCCACATGCCTATCGACCCGATATAGATGGATTGCGTGCGATCGCCGTGCTTGCCGTCATCGCTTTTCATGCCAATGCCGCCCTGATGCCCGGCGGCTTCGTCGGCGTCGACATTTTCTTTGTAATCTCGGGTTTCCTGATTACCGGACTGATCGCCAAGGGCATGGAGGAAGGCAACTTCAGCTTTGTCACCTTCTACACCCGGCGTATCAAGCGCATTTTCCCAGCCTATATCGTCGTCGCCTTGGCGACGCTCGCGGTGTCGTCCTGGTTGCTGATTCCGAACGATTACATCTTCTATACAACTTCTCTGGCGGCATCGTTCGCCTTCGTCTCGAACGTATTCTTTTCAATGCTGAGCTGGGGCTACTTCGGCCAGCGCACCGAAGAATTTCCTCTCCTGCATACGTGGTCGCTGTCGGTGGAAGAACAGTTTTATTTCATCTTCCCGATCCTGCTGTTGTTCCTGTACCGCCATGCGCGGAAACACCTGCTCCCGGCATTATTCGGTCTCGCCATCCTGTTCGTCTGCATCTCCGAACTAAAAACCGGCGAGGTGAAGTCGTATTTTCTGCTCACCACGCGCGCGCATGAACTCATCCTCGGTGCACTGACTTTTTTCCTGGCACGGCGCTTTCCGGTGCGTTCCCCTGCCCCTGCCAACATCATGGCGCTGCTTGGCATGGCCTTGATGTTCGGCTCGCTGTTTCTCATTCATCGCAACACGCCCTTCCCCGGCGTCAATTCACTGTATCCAACAGTCGGTGCGGCGCTCGTCATCTACGCTGGCCAGACGGACAACGCCGTGAGCCGCCTGCTGATGAACCGGGTGATGGTGGCAATCGGCCTGATCTCGTACTCGCTATACCTGTGGCATTGGCCGATTTTTTCCTTCCTCCGTTATCGGAAGATCGATCTTGATGCCGGTGTCGTGACCGCAGCAGTCGCCCTGTCCTTCCTGCTGGCCTACGTGACCTGGAAATTCATCGAGGTGCCCATTCGCAACAGCCGGTCCATCGGCTTCAAGAAAGCCTTTCTGCAGATCTACCTCGCCCCGGCGATGGTCTTCATGTCGATAGGCTTGTATTCATTCGTCACCGAAGGTGCACCAGCACGCTTTTCGGACGAGACCCGTGACCTGATCGCCAGTTATTCCTTTGAACGCGACCTGGCGCGTTCCTGTTCGATCCGGGCGGAGGATTATCACAAGGTGTCGGTCGAGTATCTGGAAAAGCATTGCGCTTTCGGCGACAACAGCCGGCCGCGCGCCGAGGTGTTGCTGATCGGAGATTCGCATGCGAACCACTTCAAGCCATTCATCGATCAGCTCTCGAAAGCCGCCGGCCTGAAAGCGGTTTTCCACGTGCAGGGCGGCTGCTTCCCGACTGAACTGCAGGTCACCGATCCCGACCCCACCAAGGGACCGACCACCTGCCAGCAGCGGAATGCGGATCTTCTGGAACTGGTCGGCAGCTTCAAATACGTGGTGCTGGCAGGGTTCTGGGCATCGGAACCGGAACGGGACCTTGAAAAGGAAATGGAACACGTCGTCAAGCACATCGTCAAGGCGGGCGCGATACCGATCATCTTCAAGGACAACCCGTACCATGAGCCGGATTTGTCGCGATGCGTGCTGTTCAAGAAGCGCGGCTGGATACCAGCCGACAGCAACTGCAATATCCCTTACCAATACGTCCAGTCGACGCAGTCGGAGACCGATGCCGTGGTCGAGCGGATGCAGCAGCGGCATCCGACAGTGCAGATCATCAATCCGAAACTGGTCATGTGCGACACCGTCGAATGCGCCACTCACATCGGCAACATCGCGCTGTACAAGGACGAAAACCATATCAACACCAAGGCCGCCGGCCTGCTCGGCGAACAGTATGTTCGCAAGGTCGGCAACCCGTTTGGCCCCAGGCCGCTCACCGGCAGCGACGTGGCAGGCAAACCCTTCGGCCCGATGGTGATTTCCACCAGCAAGGTGCCCGGTGCCAGATAAACGGCCGATGCGTCCGGAACGACCGGCCGCATTCGACCGGAAGCCGGACACATGGAACTCCGATTTCGATTATGAAGACGCGCTGTTCGCCTGCGCGCGCGGCGAGCAGGCCGCGCTGCGCCGCCTGTATGAGTGCGAAGCCCGGTGGCTGATGGGTGTGGCATTGCGGATCGTCCGACGTCGCGAACTGGCCGATGAAGTGCTGCATGATGCCTTCCTGCAGATCTGGCAGAAATCGGCGAGTTACAGCCCCACCCTTGGCTCGGCACGCGGCTGGATATACAGCGTGGTCCGCCACCGTGCGCTGAATGCCATACGCGACACGCGCCACGAACATCCGGCTTCCGATGAGGAATTCGAGAACCTTCCCGCCGATGGTCCGGGGCCGCTGGAGGCGCTGTCCCGGCGCCATGAGGCGAGCACGCTCCATCACTGCCTGGAGCGCCTGGACGAGCAGAAGCGGGCCTGCATACTGCTGGCCTACATGGACGGTTATACACAGGAGCAGATTGCCCGTCATCTCAAAAGCCCGCTGGGCACCGTTAAAGCGTGGACGCGGCGCGGGCTGCTGGCGTTGAAAGAGTGCATGTCATGAATTTCCTCGATCCGGACGAAATGACCGTGCTGGCCGGCGAATACGTGCTGGGAATCCTGCCGCCCGAGGATGTCGAGGAGTTCGAACGGGAAATGCGCCAGAACCGGGCCCTGGCGGCGGCGGTCGCCGCATGGCATGACCGCTTGCTGGAGATGGCACCGGAACCTGTGCCTGCCGATCCCGCGCCCGACCTGTGGACACGCATAGAACGGGACCTGCCCGGCAAGGCGATCCATACGCCACGCACTGGCTTTTGGAACAGCCTTGCCTTCTGGAAAACCAGCGGCATCGCCGGCATCGCATTGTCCGCCGTGCTGGCGGTGCTCCTGCTGACCGGCACGCCTGATGCCACGCGACCGCAGTATCTCGCCGTCCTGCAGGCGCCGGAACAGGGCACCAACTGGCTGGTCGAAATCGATACCCGCGCAGTCCGGCTTCGCCCCTTGTCGCCCGCCGCCGTCGCGCCGGGGAAAGCGATCCAGTTCTGGACCAAGCCGGAAGGTGCCGCGGCGCCGACTTCGCTTGGACTGGTGGCAGCAGACCGGCCAACGCAGATTCCCCTCGATCGCTTGCCGGGGCTCAGCCCGAACCAGTTATTCGAAGTCACGCTGGAGCCGGCAACCGGTTCTCCCATCGGCCGTCCGACCGGCCCGATCCTCGCTGTCGGCAAGGCAATTCCGCTCTAGGGCCGGATCGGCGCAGCCTCTGCAATGATCCACATTGATACGGCGTGTACGTAACGCATTCCAGGTAAACACCCCTTCCCGGTTTGGTCTATTTCGCTGCACACCGGCAATAGCACAATTATATTTTTCACGCTCTGCATCCAATCCGCACTGCGCCGTGTAGAAGCAGTGTCGGCGCCTTTTGGGACAGGAAGAATGCCTCGAATAACGCCGGTAATGACGGACGGAACGCACTCGCCGGCGCAGGACTTGGCGTCGGAAAACGTCGCATTCCATCGGCACTGCAAGCAGCCCGCAGCATGCCAGTGTCGGTGCAAGTGCATTCCACGTATTCCTATCCACCACGTCGCGGGATCCATCGATTCTGCAGCGATATGCAAGGAGAGCCACATGAACAAATATGCGCGTCCGATCCTGCTGTCAGCACTGGCAGCCGCCCTGATTCCTTCCTATGCCACCAATGACGAGCACAAGGACGGCAAGGCACAACGCAACGGCCATGCCATGCAATGTGAAAGCGGCGACGAACATCGCCGCGGGGAGCATCTTCGTGTCATTGCCCTGACCGATGACCAGCGCCTGATCTGCTTCAGCGAGCACAAGCCCGACAATGCCCGTACCATCGGCGCGGTCAGTGGCCTGATGTCGGGTGACGCATTGGTCGGCATCGATTACCGGGTGCAGGACGGCAAACTGTACGGCGTCAGCAAGACCGGCGCGATCTATGTTCTGGATACCGGCAACGCCAGCGCGACGAAGGTAAGCCAGTTGACCGTGCCCCTGGAAGGCAATTCCTTCGGCGTCGATTTCAATCCTGCCGCCGACCGCCTGAGGGTCGTCAGCGATACCGGCCAGAATCTGCGGCACAACGTCAATGCCGGCGGCACAACCCTTACCGATGATCCCCTGGACTACCCGCCGGCGACACCATTGAATGCCGTCGGCCCGAACGCCCCGGGCGTCACAGGGTCCGCCTATACCAACAATGATCTCAATGCCGCCACTGCAACGACGCTGTATGCACTCGATGCCACGCTCGACCAGGTTGCGCTGCAATCACCGCCGAATGACGGCACGCTCGCGGCGACGGGCAAGCTTCGCACCGACACGGCGACGTCAGTCGGATTCGATATCTACAGTACGGTACGGGACGGCGTCACGGTCGACGTGCAAGGACTGGCTTCGTTGCATACGGCCGATGGCGCGACCAGCCTGTACAGCATTAATCTGGTGACCGGAAAGGCGACCGCCCGTGGTAGTTTCTCCGGCCAGAACAAGGTCATCGGGATCGCTATCCCGTTGAACCAGCTATAGACCGCATGCCGGAATGACGATGCGGTCCGTTGAGCCGATATCCGGATCGGCGGACCGCATCAGGCGGGGTTCCGCCGTCATTCGTCGATCGCGCAGACAACCGCATCGCCCGTGCGCAGCAGGCCGCCTGCCACCACGCGCGCGGTCAGTCCGCCGTGCCCGCGCATGGCGTTATAGCCGCCGGGGCCGAGCGCTTCTTCCATGCGCGAGCAAGGTTCACATGTCCCGGTGATTTCCAGCACCGCCGCGTCGCCTATTCGCAGCCGCAGGAGCTGGTCGCGGAACAGTGTGCGCGTAGCCAGGAGGTTAAGGCCTGAAATCACGAGATTGCGGCGCAACACCAGGGGATCGATGCGTGCCAGGCGGGTCAGGGCTGCGACCACCGGCACATGTTCGGCCTGTATAAGCGTGACCTGCCGTTTGCCGCCCGCAGCGCGCTCCAGGGCACGGTCACCATGCAATCCGCGTTCGGTGACTGCGAGGACTTCCGTTACGGCGTGTGCCGCGATGCGCCGCTGTGGACGAACCAGGATGAGTTCGAGTCGGCCGGGATGTGGGAAATGCCGCGTCAGCTCGCGCAGGGCGCTCATACGAGCGAGGGATCCTCAATCGTCGCACGCTCGACCAGCTGCGCGTTGGTGAGCCGGTCTTCGGCGGCGACGGACGCCGCGACATGGGCGAGGAAAAGATCAAATTCCCGCCATGCGTTTACCTCTTCGATCTCCTTCGAATGCCCCCACAAATGGAAGACCCCACCTTCCCGGCAGGCATGGTCGAACATTGCGTAGAGTCGCTCCACCCACCCGGCATGCCCGAGCGCCAGCCGCAGTGCCTCGCTTCTCGCCGACCAGCGCCCCCACTTGATGAAATTGCGAAGGTAGACGGAGCGGTCGGGGGGGTAAAACTGCAGCGTCGTGGGCATCTCGAACCGGTCGACTCCGGCGTCGCAGCACAGGTTCATGGTGGTCCTGGCATAGCGGAAACCGCATGCCTTCACCGTGTCAATGTGTTCCTGCCGGTACTGTCCGCCCGGATAGCAGAATCCTTCCGCTTCCTTGCCGAGCAGATCTTCGAGCCTCTTCTTGCCCTCGCTGATCTGGTATCGGGCTTCGTGGATATTCGTTGAGTTGAGGTAACAGTGATCGTAGGTATGCGAGCCGATTTCGAAGCGCTTGCCCAGCGTGCGGATATCCGCACTCGACAGGACCTGGAAGCCCTCCCGGTTGCTGATGGGGATGAAGAACGTTCCGGCAAGGCCGTGCTTGGCGAGAAGCTCCGCAGTTTTCCTGTCCAGCAGGTCGCCATCATCAATTGAACAGGTAAATACCGCGCCCATCTTCCCTTCCGTCTTCCTTGCGCACGCGCTGTCTTTGTAAAATGGTTGTCATTTCTTGGGGGTATGGGAAAGCATCGATTCGTTGATGATCGGCACGGGGCGAACCACCTTGCCCCGGGCATCCGCAACCCGTTTTACCATGCGGCCAATCATTTTCGGGACCGGGCCATTGCTGTATTTGAGCCAGAGCTTAATCTGTCGCATGTAACCTTTCCATGCCGTCTGCAGCACCATGTCCGCATTCATCATGGTCGCCAGTTTCGATCGGTAGACGACCACCGTATCAAGATCACGCTGGCTTGCACCGAGTATGAATTTGTAGTCGTATCGTCCCCATAGGAAATGAAATTCCCGGCCGCCGCGCTTGATGCATTCACGGATTGTCATATAGCAGCACAGGATGCCGATCCAGTAGTCATCGTAATGCGGATCGTGTGCAAGAACATTGAGATAAAAGCAATCGCCTACGCGATAACTGATTGCCCCGGCACGGATACGCCCATTGATGCGCATCACGCCGACCAGACCACACTCGTGGGCCAGGCTGGAAATATGGCGCGCCTCGGTATCGTCGATGATCGACACCTTGTTCTTTTCCGACATGCGCGCCCGGTTAAGCTCGATGATCTCCCTCACGAACTGCGATTCCACTTCTTCCTTCTCATAGGCTTCGAACTGGGAGGAAGGAAAGCTGCGCATCAGCCTGTCTGTGTATCGCTTGATGTTCCTGCGGGTGTTCTTCCCGAGCCCTGCCAGGTATTTTTCCGGCGTCTCGGGAAGGTCCATCGCGATATCTTCGAGGCAGTTGAAGCGTTGATAGGGAAAGGGAAGCCTGCCTACGTCGGTTTCAATCGCCTTGAACAGGACGACATGCACGTCGTTGAACTGCTTGAATACCGCATCGGCAAAACGCTTGATTTCCTGGTGATCGATGCGGATTACTTCATTCATTACATGGATCTTCCCCTGTTTGCGCCGGAACAAAAATATGGCCACCGGGTCCTCCCCGTCACGCGCAACATAGGTACTCACGTCGTCCATGCTTTCATCATAGGCCCGAAACTGGGACATGGACGATCCAATGTTCTGGTAAAGCCGATCCATCTCGGCCTCCACGAACGGCGGCACGTTGTCATGAAAAGAGGTGGTGATCTGATCGAATCTCATCTGTGTGTTCAGTAAGCGAAAGCTGACAACTGGTACATCGGAGTGCGACGGTGCGCGGGCGGTACATGCATGAAAATGGGTGGACGAATGAAAGCGCCGGGGGAGTGACGATGGTGGATTTGGTGCTGGCTCCGCATGGCGATTCCGACTCTCTTGTGGACGTCCCCGGGGAGTGGATTTGCCGCCCGGAGAAGGGATCCGCAATTAGCAAATCCGTTGCATCAGTGTATATGCCAATGCATTGCACCAAGCTGGCCAAAAGTGCGCTTTTGGAGAAATATCAATCGCTTGCGTGAGATTGTGAAAGCGTTACCACAACTTGAGGTGCAAGCGGATTCCAGGCGCAATGGCGGCGCCGGGAATCCATGACGGGAAGTTTGCCGCTACTGCGGCAGAAGATGGTGGACTGCTGCCGCGACCGCGATGCCGACGAGGATGCCGGCTGCGATTTCGAAATGGGTATGTCCCATGCGTTCGCGCAGGACGGTGTGGGCGCTGTCACCGCCCGCGATGCGGTTGATCGCGCTGGCATGGCGACCGACCTGGCGGCGCAACGCATTGGCATCCATCATGACAATGAAGGCAAGCGTGACGGCAATGCCGAACGCCGGATGCGACATGCCTTCCCGGAAGGCAATCAAGGCCGCCATGCTGCTGACGATGGCGCTATGGTTGCTCGGCATGCCGCCATAACCGATATGACCGAAGGCAAGCTGCCCGGCACGCAGGCTGTTGATCAGGAATTTCAGGCTGCCTGCGACCAGCCAGGCAAGAAATGGCGTTAATGCATACGACAGTGCCATGGGCTACCCCTTCACCGGCCAGAGGGTCCATGCACATGCTGCCACCCAGAGGAAGACCGTGAGCAGAAGCTGCCAATCGGCGAGCAGCGCATCGGTCGGCGATTCGCCGCCGTCAAGTTCCTCGACCACGTACCAGTAGCGGAACAGTCCGAACAGCACGAGCGGAATCGTCAGCACCATGTCGGGCTTGGCGGACATTACATACAAGCTGTAGAAGAACAAGGCGCCGGTAGCCGACATGTGCGCGTAGCGGTCTACCAGCGCAACGGAATACTTCTGCAGAACTTCCCGTCCCTGCGAGCCGCTCTTCGCCAGTTCCTGGCGGCGCTTGACGGCCGCGAGGTAGAGCGCAAGGCAAAGCGTCGTGACGGCCATCCATGACGACAGCGGCACAGACAGCGCCACTGCTCCGGCATAGACACGCAAGACGAAACCGATCGCGATGGTGAAGATGTCCACTACAGGCATATGCTTCAGGACGAAGGTGTAAGCAAGGTTCAGCACCAGGTAACCTGCGATGACCATCGTGACGTCCGGTGCAATGAACCAGCCCCAGATCAATATGGCGTACAGCGCCACGAGCAGCATCATCGCCATCGGCATCGGCACCGCGCCGGATGCAAGCGGCCTCGTCTTCGACTTCTTGGGATGCGCACGATCGCGCTCGACGTCCTGCATATCGTTGACGATATAGACGGCGGAGGATGCAACGCAAAACAGCAATACGGCTGTCATCGCCCAGCCGATCCATAGCGGATTCAGGAATTCACCGGTAAAAACAAGAGGTGCAAGGACGAATCCGTTTTTCACCCATTGTTTGGGGCGCATCAAGGTTATCAGGCCTCGCAACTGACTCGCGAGCGTATGCTGGACTAAGATGTTGTGCATATAATTCGTTACCCAAACGTATCTAAAAACGTATTTAAGAACTTCTCTATGAAACTTGCTTTGACTTACGCACTACTCGCGATAATCGCTACCATCGCCAACATCGGCAGCCAGGATCTCACGCTGCACTTCTACGCAGGACCCTACGCCGTGTTGCTGTCTGTCTTCATCGGTACAGGCATCGGCCTGGTGGTGAAGTACGTCCTCGACAAGGCTTATATATTCCGCTTCCGAGCCAAAAACGCCATTGACGATAGCCAAACATTCATGCTTTACACATTGACCGGTGTGGCAACCACGGCAATCTTCTGGGGCTTCGAATTCGGCTTCGATTATTTGTTCCGCACCAAGGAGATGCGCTACTTCGGCGGCGCGATCGGTCTTGCCATTGGGTACGTTGCCAAGTACCAGCTCGACAAGCGCTTCGTGTTCGGTTACCAAGTTGCAAGATGCTGATCCATGGCTGGGGGCGCCACCCGGTAATCGACGCACAAGTACAGACGCCGCCCACCGCTTCCTCCCTGCATGCCATGCTCACGCGCGCGGACAATTCGGTCATCGCGCGGGGCATGGGACGCAGCTACGGAGACAGCGCGCTGGCACAGCATGTCATCAGCACGTCATCATTGAACCTGATGCTGGATTTCGACCGCGATACCGGCACGGTTCGCTGCGCCTCGGGTGTCACGCTGGCGGAACTGCTTGAGGTATTTGTGCCGCAAGGATGGTTTCTTCCCGTTACACCCGGCACGAAGTTCGTCTCCGTCGGTGGCGCCATCGCCAGCGACGTGCACGGTAAGAACCATCATCTCGACGGATGTTTCAGCGAGTATGTCGACAGCTTCGTGCTGTTGCTGGCGAGCGGGGAAACCGTCACCTGCTCACGAGCATCTCACCCTGACCTGTTCCACGCCACTTGTGGCGGCATGGGCCTGACCGGCATCATCGTCGAAGCGACCCTCCGGCTGAAACCGGTCCAAAGCAGCCTGATAGATCAGACCACCTACAAGGCAGTTAACCTCGCCGAGGCGCTGGCGCTGTTTGATGCACATCATGCCGCGCCCTACTCGGTCGCATGGATTGATTGCCTGACCACCGGCGAGGCGATGGGACGGTCGCTGCTGATGGTCGGCAAGCATGCTTCGGCCGGCGATCTCTCATCCAGGAAAAGGCGCGCGCTGTCGGTACCTGTCGACATGCCGTCCGCCCTGCTGAACAGGTACTCGATACAGGCCTTTAACACCCTCTATTACAACCGGGTGCAAACGAACGGGATACAGCAGCAAGTACATTACGAACCGTTCTTTTATCCGCTCGATGGCATTCATCAATGGAACCGGTTGTACGGCAAGCGCGGCTTCACGCAGTACCAGTTTGCATTGCCGAAGGCATCCGGCACGGCGGGCATGACCGCCATCCTGAAAAAGATTTCGGCGTCGGGACGTGGATCTTTCTTGGCGGTTCTCAAAGCATTCGGCCGGGAAAATGCGAACCTGCTGTCTTTCCCGATAGAAGGTTACACATTGGCATTGGATTTTAAAATCGAGGATGGATTGTTCCCGCTTCTCGATGAACTCGATGCCATGGTGCTTGACCACGGAGGAAGAATTTACCTGACCAAGGACGTGCGGATGAGCGAGGCGACCTTCAAGCGCAGCTATCCGCGCTGGGAAGCCTTCCAGCAGGTACGGTCGCAATACGGCGCACGCGGCAAGTTCGCATCGCGACAATCACAACGATTAGGGATGGATTGACATGCAAAAGATACTTATCGTCGGCGCCACTTCGGCCATTGCCGAAGCGACCGCCCGGCGTTTTGCACAGCAGGGAGCGAAGCTCTATCTGCTGGCAAGAAACCAGGAGCGCATGGAAGGATTGGCGCGCGACCTGAAAATCCGCGGCGCGTCCTCGATTTCCCATTCAGTATTCGATGCCAACAACTTCGATACGCACGAGGCCGTACTGAAACGTGTGATCGAGGAACTGGGCGGCCTAGATGTCGTGCTGATCGCGCACGGCACGCTGGGAGACCAAAAGGCCTGCGAACGGGATTTCAAGCTTGCGCTGCAGGAGATGAACACCAACGCCATCAGCGTGATGTCGCTGCTGACCCACCTGGCAAACTTCTTTGAAGCCCAGCGCAGCGGCAGCATCGCCGTCATCAGTTCGGTCGCCGGCGATCGCGGCCGCCAGTCGAACTATGTCTACGGCACTGCCAAGGGCGCCGTGTCGATCTTCTTGCAGGGGTTGCGCAACCGCCTGCATAAAAGCGGCGTGAATGTGCTGACGATCAAGCCGGGCTTTGTCGATACGCCGATGACCGCATCCTTCAAGAAGGGTCCGTTGTGGGCAAGCGCTGACACCATCGCGGAAGGCATCGTGAAATCCGTATCCAAGCGCCGCAATGAAGTTTACCTGCCCGGCTGGTGGGGCGGGATCATGATGATCATCAAATCCATCCCGGAAGGAATCTTCAGGAAATTGTCGTTGTAGGTCTCTTTGCCGACCGGCAGAGAGGCCGCCGCAGACGGGAGGGTCATCGCGGCGATTGGCATAGTTTTGCCGGACCCATTTTGTTCGTGCTCTCACAATAAATCCTATGCACACACACAATATGCGTACCTTGAAATACATCACCGTCGCGTATTTCGTCGCGGCGTTCCTGTTCACGCTGTATGCGATGGCCAACTTTCCGATGGAGAAGCTGGTTAACCTGATCTTCGACGACGCCTATTACTATCTCGGCGTCGCGCAGAACATCGCTGAGGGCAACGGGTCCACCTTCGGCAATCTTGTGGAGACCAATGGCTATCAGCCGCTCTGGCTCGTGATATTGGCAAGCATCATCTATGCCTTTTCGCTGCCAAAGGAATGGGCCTTCATCGCCGTGCCGCTGCTGGTCATCCTGATCAAGATCGTCACACTGCTCCGCCTGGATACCGATAAGAACGCCGATGCGGTGGGCGTGTTCTTCGCGACCGTGCTGATCATTCTGCTGTGCCCGAACATCTTCTCGCATGGACTGGAAACCAGCCTCCTGCTGCTGGTGCTGCCACTGTTGAGCCGGCTCAAGGACTATCCGGGGCATTTCGCGCCCCGCATCTGCATGGCGTACGCCGGCATATTCATCGTGCTGTTCCTGGTCAGGCTCGACGCCCTGGCGATTGCGGGCGTCTTCGGTCTTCTCATCCTCGCCGGCCGCCGGAAGTACGGCTTCACCAATCTGGCGCTCACCGGGGCGGTCACCGCGTTTGGCGTGCTGATCTATTTTGCCGTCAACTACAAGCTGTTCGGCACCATCGTGCCGGTCAGCGGCCAGGCCAAAGCCATCGGCAACAAGGTGGGCGAGAACCTGCCGCTGATGCTCCAATACCTGATCGCGTCGCGGCTTGCCATCGGTGCGTTCATCCTCAGCATGATCATCCGCATGGGGCTGAAGAAGGAATCTCGCGGTCCGATGCCGTTTTCGCGCGAACTCACACTGATGACCTTGTCGTCCATCGTCATCGCCAGCTACTACGCGCTGTTCTCCGGATGGCCAATGTGGGGCTGGTACTACTGGCCGATCGCTCTGGTTACCTACTTCACCATCGCGCAACTGATATCTCTGGCGGTGCAGCTATACCGCCAATCGGGGCAGGACTGGAAGCCGAAAGTCCTGGCGGCCGGCGCATGGGGTTTCGTCGCCTACCTGGCGCTGCTCGGCGTACGTACCGAGATGGCGCATGAAACCAATGTCTTCTACAGCATGTTGAAGAAGGACGAGCGGCCGAACTTTACGGTGATGAATCTGAAACTGGTCAACGAGTTCTTTGCCAAGGTGCCGGATGGCGTGGTGGCGATGGGCGACCGCGCAGGCGGCCTCGGCTTCTGGCTGCCCGAGCGCTTCAAATTTTTGCACACCGAAGGCCTCGTCGCGAACAAGGAATTTATCGCTGCCCGCAAGGCAGGCACTGGACTGGAATTCCTGAAGCAGATGAAGGTGAAGTACTTCGTCGTGGAGCGGGAGCATCTGTGGGAAGGCAAGCTCGCCGATGGGCGCGAGGTGCATGGCATTGTCGAACCGGTGCAGGGTTTGTCCGCGCATTCCGGCCTGATGCTGATCTGTTTGCCTACTGACGCTATCCTCTACACGCAAAGCTATGACAAGCAGCTTCGTCATGTGTATGACTTTGAGCAGGTGACTCCGTGCCCGGAGGCATTCCGGGAGAAGGTTGCTTCGCTGTCGGGTAGTTATGGGGAGCTGCGGAAGTTCAGCTTGCCTTATGAGTATGCGGAGAATAATAAGGGGGATTGGACGTTGATGAAGTTTATTAAGAGTAATCCGTTTTGATGGGGTGGGCTGGTTTGGTTTAGTTTAGTTTGGTTCTTCGGTGATGCAATGCGTGTTGTTCTCCGTGGATGCTAGCCGGGACTGGCCCCGGCGGGCCACTTCCTTTCTTTGCTTCGCCAAAGAAAGGAAGCAAAGAAAGGCGACCCCCAGTCGACGCCCCTTCGGGGTTCCCAAAAGGAGAAGCACTGAAACGGGAAGCGAAATAAACTCGCCTGCGGCTCAGACAAATTTCGCTTC
>NZ_DAIUCO010000024.1:0-34051 GCF_036846085.1 Noviherbaspirillum sp.
GAAAACGGTCCTGCACCGCCTTCATGGATGGGAATCCGCTGATCGCCGACAAGGACAGCACACTGCAGGAGTTGAGCCAGAAAATTGTTGCGGCGGACCGCCATCATTTGATGAACGGGTTTGTCATCACCGACCGGGGCAGATATCTCGGCATGGGCACCGGACATGATCTGATGCGCGAGATTACCGAAATGCAGATCACCGCGGCCCGCTATGCCAATCCGCTTACGCTGTTGCCGGGCAATGTGCCGATTGATGAGCACATCGATCGCCTTCTCGGCAGCGCGGTACATTTCACCGCCTGCTACGTGGATCTTGACCACTTCAAGCCATTTAACGATGTGTATGGCTATCGGAAAGGCGATGACGTCATTCAGGCCGTCGGAAAGATACTGAGCGAGCATTGTGATCCCAACCGGGATTTCATCGGCCACATCGGCGGCGATGATTTCATCTTGCTGTTTCAGAGCGAAGATTGGGAAAACCGGTGCAAGGCATGTCTCGACCGGTTTGCCGCTGATCTGCCGATGTTCTATACCGAAGCCGACCGCGAACGCGGCGGCTATATCAGCGAAGACCGGCGCGGTGAGCGCATTTTCCACCCGCTGATCACGGTATCGGCCGGTGTCGTGAAGGTGCAGCCGGGACAATATGGATCGCATCACCAGATCGCCGCCGCGGCGGCGGATGCGAAGAAACAGGCAAAGAAATTACCCGGAAACAGCCTGTTCATCGAACGTCGCGCGGCAGGTTTGTGCCCTGCCGACGACGATTAACTGTGCGGACCGAGGCGAGCCAACCCACCCATGTAAGGCCGGAGCGCCTCCGGAATTTCCACACTGCCGTCCGCCTGCTGGTAATTCTCCAGGATGGCAACCAGCGTGCGGCCCACGGCAAGGCCTGAGCCGTTCAAGGTATGCAGCAGTTCGGGCTTGCCCTGGGCATTGCGGAAGCGTGCCTGCATCCGGCGCGCCTGGAATGCTTCACAGTTCGAGATGGATGAAATTTCGCGATAGGTATTCTGCGCCGGCAGCCATACTTCGAGATCGTAGGTTTTCGCTGCACCAAAACCCATGTCGCCGGTACATAAAGCCACGACCCGGTAAGGCAGGCCGAGCTTCTGCAGGATGCCTTCGGCATGACCGACCATTTCCTCCAGGGCGTCATACGAATTTTCGGGATAGACGATCTGCACCATTTCCACCTTGTCGAACTGGTGCTGGCGGATCATGCCGCGCGTGTCACGGCCATAGCTGCCGGCTTCCGAGCGGAAGCATGGCGTGTGGGCGGTCAGCTTGATCGGCAGCGCATCCGGCGACACGATTTCGTCGCGCACGGTGTTTGTCAGGGTGACCTCCGACGTGGGAATCAGGTACAAGGCCTCGCCCTCGCCTTCCTGCCCGCCTTTTTTCGTGGCGAACAGGTCTGCCTCGAATTTCGGCAACTGGCCGGTGCCGCGCAGGGAATCAGCATTCACCATGTAAGGTGTATAGCACTCGACATAGCCGTTCTCGGTGGTGTGGGTATCCAGCATGAATTGTGCGAGCCCGCGATGCAGGCGTGCGATGGCGCCTTTCATGACGGCGAAGCGCGAACCGGTCAGTTTCGCCGCCACATCGAAATCCAGGCCAAGCGGCGCGCCGACATCGACATGGTCCTTGACGTCGAAATCGAAAGTGCGTGGCACACCGACCTTGCGCACTTCCACATTGGCGCTTTCGTCCTGTCCGGCGGGCACCGATTCGTGGGGCAGGTTCGGAATCGCCAGCATGAATTCGCTCAATTGCGCCTGCACCACATCAAGCCTGTCCGCCGAAGCCTTCAGTTCATCGCCCAACCCTGCCACCTCGGCCATCACGGCGGACGTATCCTCGCCCTTTCCCTTCAGCATGCCGATCTGTTTCGACAAGGTATTGCGCTTGCCTTGCAGTTCTTCGGTTCTGGTCTGTATCTGCTTGCGCTCGGTTTCCAGCGCATTGAAGGTGGCGACATCGAGCTGGAATTTGCGCGCAGCCAGGCGTGCGGCGACGCCGTCGATGTCTTTACGGAGTAATTGGATGTCGATCATGGAAATTGCCGGTCAGGATTGCGAAAGCGACATTGTACCAAGCGAGGACATCGTTCCCCGACGCGCTGCGACTGCATTCGCTTGATGATTGCCAAAGAAAACAAAGCGAACCGGCAATCTTCCGGGTTATTTCTTGCCGTCCTTCTTCGCGTCGCGGTCCAGGGAACGCAGGTATTCCAGTTTTTCGCCGATCTTCACTTCCAGCCCGCGGTCCACCGGCCGATACCATCCCGGCTCCCGCATTCCCTCCGGCAGATAGGTTTCGCCCGCCGCATAGCCTTGCGGTTCGTCATGGGCATACCGATACAGCTTCCCGTAGCCCAGTTCCTTCATCAGCTTCGTCGGCGCATTTCGCAGATGCTCGGGCACCGGCCTTGACTTGTCCTTCGCGATGAAGGCGCGCGCGGCATTGTAGGCGTTATAGACCGCATTGGACTTGGCCGCGCAGGCAAGATAAATCACGGCTTCGGCGAGGGCGAGCTCCCCTTCGGGCGACCCGAGCCGCTCATAGGTTTCCGCGGCATCCAGAGACAGTCGCAACGCCCTTGGATCGGCCAGGCCGATATCTTCCGCAGCCATCCGGATGATGCGGCGCGCCAGGTAACGCGGATCGGCGCCGCCGTCCATCATCCGCACCAGCCAGTACAGCGCGGCGTCCGGGTTGGAGCCTCGGACCGACTTATGCAGGGCCGATATCTGGTCGTAGAAGGCGTCGCCACCCTTGTCGAATCGCCGCAGATTCTCCGCCAGCGCGGTCGCCAGCAAGGCCTCGTCGACTTCCTGCTGCTCATTGGCCGCCGCGGCGCGCGCCACGATTTCGAGATTGTTCAGCAGCTTGCGACCGTCGCCGTCGGCGCTGGCAATCAGGATCGCTTTCGCCTCTGGCGTGAAATCCAGTCCGTCCAGTTCCTGGATGCAGGCACGGTCAACAAGTGCGTCAAGGTCTTTGTCCGACAGGGATTTGAGAACATATACCGCCGCTCGGGACAGCAGTGCGCCATTGACTTCAAACGAAGGGTTTTCGGTCGTCGCGCCGATGAAGGTGAACAGGCCGCTCTCGACATGCGGAAGAAAGGCATCCTGCTGGCTTTTATTGAAACGATGGACTTCATCGACGAAGAGAATGGTCCGGCGCGCGGAATTGGCCTGGACGACCTGCGCGCGTTCGACCGCTTCGCGGATGTCCTTCACTCCGGACAGCACCGCCGACAATGCGATGAACTCCGCAGCAAAGCTGTCGGCCATCAAGCGCGCCAGCGTCGTCTTGCCGACGCCGGGCGGCCCCCAGAGGATCATGGAGTGCGGCTCGCCGGATTCAAACGCCACTCGCAAAGGCTTGCCCGGCCCGAGCAGATGGTGCTGGCCGATCACGTCGTCAAGCGACTGCGGGCGAAGCCTTTCGGCGAGCGGAATGGTTGCCATCATGGTGCGCGGGAGTTGCCCGCAAATGCCGGCTTACTGCTGGAATACATCCGCCCCCTTGGGCGTCTCGAAACGGAACTGGTCCGATGCGATCTGCGGATTTTTTTCAAAGTTCTTGAAGGTCAGCAGCGAGACCTGGCCGAAGGAATCCTTCAACTCCATCGCCATCGGCACGCCGTCTTTCAAGCCGATGCTGATCTGATCGAAGGTCGTGTCCTTTGCTTTCGGAATTGCCTGCAACCATTCGAGCCCGTCCCGGCTACCGGCTTCCTTGAGGGTGAAATTCTTTTCGAGGTCGTTGCTACCGAACAGGATCGCGGCCGGCGACGAGCCGAGCGCGTTGCCGAGCTTGCGGACCGTGACCTGGTTCAGGTCCTTGTCGTAGATATAGAGCTTGTCGCCATCGGCCTGCAAAACCTGTTCATACGGTTTTACGTAGGTCCAGATAAATTTGCCCGGACGGGCAAAGACAAAGGTGCCGGTTGCGGGCGTCGATACCCGGGGAGTACCCTTGCCCGCCTCGTCTGTCTTGATTTGGCGCTGGATGAATTCGCCCTTGGCGGCCTTGGTCGACGACACAAAGGACTTGAACTGGTCGAGTGCTGCCGCCTGCGCCAGCGCAGGCAGTACAGCGGCACACGCCAGCAGCAGTTTCAATGAACCACGGGGAAGGTCGAAACGGGGACGACGGGATTGATCCAAGGCGTTTCCTTATTCGGTATTGCCAGCCGGCACCAATATTTCACGATTGCCGTTGGACTGCATGTTGGAAACAAGGCCGCTCTGCTCCATTTGTTCGAGCAGGCGTGCCGCGCGATTGTAACCGATGCGCAAGTGACGCTGCACCAGGGAAATCGAAGCGCGGCGGTTCTTCAGGACAACGGCAACAGCCTGGTCATACATCGGATCGGCTTCATCTCCTGATGCGCCGCCTTCGCCGCCAACCGCAAGCTCACCGCCGTCTTCGGAAGTTCCCCCTTCTAAGATTCCCTCAATGTAATTCGGTTCCCCCTGTGCCTTGAGGTGACTCACCACCCGGTGCACTTCCTCGTCCGATACAAATGCCCCGTGCACACGAACCGGCAAGCCCGTCCCCGGCGGCATGTAGAGCATGTCACCCATGCCGAGCAGGGCTTCCGCGCCCATCTGATCAAGGATGGTGCGCGAATCGATCTTGCTGCTGACCTGGAAGGCAATGCGCGTCGGGATATTCGCCTTGATCAGGCCGGTGATGACATCAACCGATGGGCGTTGCGTCGCCAGGATGAGGTGAAGGCCGGCGGCGCGCGCTTTCTGCGCGATGCGGGCGATCAGTTCTTCCACCTTCTTCCCGACCACCATCATGAGATCCGCCAATTCATCGATGATGATGACGATCGTCGGCAATTTCTCCAGTGGCTCCGGCGCATCCGGCGTCAGGCTGAACGGATTCGGAATCTTCTCTTCGTTTTTCTCGGCCTCGGCGATCTTGGCGTTATAGCCGGCAAGGTTGCGCACGCCAAGCTTCGACATCAGCTTGTAGCGACGCTCCATTTCAGCCACCGCCCAGTTCAGCGCATGGCCCGCCTGCCGCATGTCCGTGACGACCGGTGCCAGCAGATGAGGAATGCCCTCGTACACCGACATCTCCAGCATCTTTGGGTCGATCAGGATCATGCGCACAAAATTCGGATCGGATTTGTACAGCAGGGACAGGATGGTCGCGTTGATGCCGACCGATTTGCCCGAGCCGGTGGTACCCGCGACCAGCAGGTGCGGCATCTTGGCCAGGTCGGCCACCACCGGGTTGCCGGCGATGTCCTTGCCAAGCGCAACGGTAAGGCTGGACGAACTGTCGTTGTAAACCTTGGACCCGAGGATTTCTGTCAGCCGCACGATCTGGCGTTTCGGATTCGGCAGTTCCAGCCCCATGAAGTTCTTGCCTGGGATGGTTTCCACAACGCGTATCGAGGTCAGCGACAGCGAACGCGCCAGGTCGCGGGCAAGATTGACGATCTGGCTGCCTTTCACCCCGGTCGCCGGCTCGATTTCATAGCGGGTAATGACAGGGCCTGGATATGCCGCAACGACCTTCGCCTCGACGCCGAAGTCGGACAACTTCTTTTCGATCAGGCGGCTGGTGAATTCCAATGTTTCAACGCTGACCGTTTCCTGCGCCGGCGGTGGTTCGTCCAGCAGCGACAGCGGGGGCAGGTTGGTATCCGGCAGGTCGGCGAACAGGGAGACCTGCTTTTCCTTTTCGACCCGTTCGGACTTCGGCACGGCGACCACCTGCGGCTCGATGCGGATCGGCGGCGCCTCGACAATCTTTGCCCGCTCCTGCACTACCGTCACTTCCCGCTTGACGGCGGCAACCTGGCCCGCCCGGCGGTCTTCGCGCGCCGCATACAGATTGCGAAGGGATTCAATCGCATGTTCGATGGCGCCGCCGATACGTTCGGCGACAGACAACCAGGACACCTGGAAAAACAGGCTGAAGCCGACACCGAAAATCAGTAACAGAAACAGGGTGGCACCGGTAAAGCCGAAGGCTTTCTGCGCAGCGCCGCCGATCAATTCGCCGAGAACGCCGCCTGGTGCGCGCGGCAATTGCAACTTCAGCGAATACAGACGCAGATACTCGATTGCGACGCTGCTGAACAACATCAGTCCGAATCCGAAGGCGCGGATCCAGACTTCGTGCATATGTTCCACCTCCGGCTCCTTCTGCAGCAGGAATCGCTGGGACAATCGCCGGTAACCGACGAAGGCGGAACGCATCGCTAGCACGCACCACCACCACGCCGAGGCGCCGAAAACAAACAGCATCAGATCGGCGAGCCAGGCACCAAGGCGTCCACCCCAATTATTAAGTTTCGGAACCACGCTAGCCTGGGACCAGCCGGGATCCAGCTTGGAATAAGTGAGGAAAATCAGCAACAGGTACACCGTCATCCCCGCCAGGGCAAACCATCGCGCCTCGGAAAGCAGGCGCACAAGGCGGCCCGGCAACGGCTGGGCCTGATTTGCATTGGTATTGCGATTGTAGGCTTGGGTTGTTTTGGTCATAAATCAGGGTAATGCAGTGATATGGGCGCGGGAGGCGGTGTGTTGTTCTTCGAACATGGCGCAATTCGTGGTGCAATTCGCGGCCGCCGGTGCTGCCGATGCAGGTTCGACTATAATCTTAACCAGTTTTCCGTTGCCTTACTGCATAAATGCGGCCCGTGTTGAAATTTCGCAGGACGGTGTCATATGTAGTCGACAGAAGCGGTGCCGGAGGTACCTTGATTCATGTCGATTGCCATGACGATGCACGGCGCCCGCACTCTTCCGATTGTTACCTTCATCGTTGATCTTAATCTTATGCCTACCCCAAAACACGCTCATGTACTGATCGTCGGCTCCGGACCGGCCGGTTACAGCGCTGCCGTCTATGCCGCACGCGCGAATCTCAAACCCGTCCTGATTACCGGTGTCGAACAGGGTGGCCAGCTCATGACCACCACCGATGTCGAGAACTGGCCGGGCGATCCCCTTGGCGTGCAGGGTCCCGAACTCATGCAGCGCCTGTTGCAGCATGCGGAACGATTCAATACCGAGATCGTTTTCGATTACATCCACACCGCGAAACTGACGGAGAAGCCGATCCGCCTGATCGGCGATTCGGGCGAATACACCTGCGACGCGCTGATCATTGCCACGGGTGCGTCGGCCCAGTACCTGGGATTGCCGTCGGAAGAAGCCTTCATGGGCAAGGGTGTATCCGCATGCGCAACCTGCGACGGTTTTTTCTACAAGGGCCAGGACGTGGCAGTGGTGGGCGGGGGCAATACCGCGGTGGAAGAAGCGCTGTATCTCTCCAACATCGCCAACAAGGTCACGGTGGTGCACAGGCGCGATAAATTCCGTGCCGAAGCCATCCTGATCGACCGCCTGATGGCGAAGGTTGCGGAAGGCAAGATCGAAGTGAAATGGAATCACACGCTGGAAGAAGTCACTGGCGACAATAGCGGCGTGACCGGCATCCGGATCAAATCCACCACCGATGGCAACGTGACGGCATTGTCTTTACATGGCGTTTTCATCGCCATCGGCCACAAGCCGAACACCAGCATTTTCGAAGGCCAGCTGGAAATGAAGAACGGCTACATCATCACGAAAACCGGCCTGGAAGGCATGGCAACGTCGACGAATATTCCGGGCGTCTTTGCTGCCGGCGACGTGCAGGACCATGTGTACAGGCAGGCCATCACCAGTTCCGGCACGGGGTGCATGGCCGCGCTCGACGCGCAACGCTATCTGGAAAGCGTTGCGCAGTAAACGACATCAGGGATTCACCAACGGCGGCTTCGACTCTTCAATGGTCCGGAGCCGCCTGCGCCGCCTGCCGGCGCGAAGGTACAAGGACACATCATGTCTGGCTCCATCAAGGATTTTGCCGCGCTGAAGTCGCTGCGCAATGAACTGAAGGCACAGGAAGAACAACGCAAGGCCGCCGAAGCCGAGCGCCTGGAACGTGAAAAACAACTACGGGCAGATACAGACCTGTTCCGCCGCAGCATCGGCGATGTTGCGCCGCTTACGCCCACCGACAAGACACATTCGCCCCCTCCCCGTCCGCTTCCCATTGCGAAGCACCACCTTGCCGACGAACAGGCCGCGCTGGAACAGTCACTATCGGATGAATTCAATGTCGATACCCTCCTGGATACCGATGAAGGGCTGAGTTACGCTCGCGAAGGCATCAGCTCCGATACCGTTCGCAAACTGCGCCGTGGCCACTGGGTGATCCAGGGACAGCTTGATCTGCATGGCATGCGCCGCGAGGAAGCACGGGAAGCGCTGGCGGAGTTTCTTCGCAATGCGGTCAAACGCGGGCAGCGTTGTGTGCGCGTGATTCACGGCAAGGGGCTTGGATCGATCAACAAGGAGCCGGTACTGAAGAGTAAAGTCCGCAACTGGCTGGTACAGAAGGACGAGGTCATGGCGTTCTGCCAGGCTCGTGCCGTGGATGGCGGAGCGGGAGCGTTGGTCGTTTTGCTGAAAGCTTGAGCATATTCGATCCAGCCCGGATTCCGCCATGCTGCTGCCGGGCTTCGGCATCTATCGATACGGGACGCGATACGATTCAAACCGCATCGACGCCGGTTTCGCCGGTGCGAATCCGGATCACCTGCTCCACTTCGGTGACGAATATCTTGCCGTCCCCGATCTTGCCGGTGCGGGCTGCCTTGATGATGGCATCGACTGCCATGTCGACGACATTATTGTCGACCACGGCTTCGATCTTCACCTTCGGCAGGAAATCGACCACATACTCCGCGCCGCGATACAGTTCGGTGTGGCCTTTCTGACGGCCAAATCCCTTCACTTCCGTTACCGTCAATCCGGTCACGCCTATTTCGCCCAGCGCTTCGCGCACTTCATCCAGCTTGAAGGGCTTAATCACAGCGGTAATCAGTTTCATCACAACTCCTTTTGAATGTTACTCATGAAATCCGGATGTGATCGGGTAGCGCCAGTCGCGGCCAAAAGCGCGGTGCGTGACGCGAATACCGATCGGCGCCTGACGGCGCTTGTACTCATTGATCTTTATCAGCCGGGTGACGCGCTCCACATCGTCCTTACGATACCCCGCGTCGAGAATCTCGGCAATACTGCGATTCTCTTCCATGTACATCTGCATGATCCCGTCCAGCACCTCATACGGCGGCAATGAGTCCTGGTCGGTCTGGTCCGGCCGCAGCTCTGCCGACGGTGCACGGGTCAAAATCCGTTTCGGGATCACGTCTGATATCGAATTGCGGTAGTCGCAGAGACGATACACCAGCGTCTTCGCAATATCCTTGATCACCGCGAAACCGCCTGCCATATCGCCGTAGAGCGTGCAGTAACCAACCGCCATTTCGCTTTTGTTACCGGTAGTCAGTACGATGCTGCCGTACTTGTTCGACAGTGCCATGAGCAGCGTACCCCGGATGCGGGCCTGGATGTTTTCTTCGGTGGTGTCCTGTTTCAATCCCCGGAATTCTTTTTCCAGCGTTCCGCGGAACGCTGTGAAGCAATCCAGAATCGGAATTTCGTCAAAGCGCACGCCAACCCGTGCGGCCATGTCGCGGGAATCCAGCCACGAGATTTCCGCTGTATAGGGCGAAGGCATCATTACGGCTCTTACCTTGTCGGCCCCGAGCGCATCCACCGCCACCGCGAGCGTCAACGCTGAATCAACCCCGCCGGACAACCCGATCAGCACGCTCGGAAAACCGTTCTTGGAAACATAGTCGCGCACACCCAGTACCAGGGCTTGGTAAACCTGCGCCTCGACCGGCATTTCTGGCGCCCTGAAACCCGGGGTCGGGACGCCGTTGATGAATTCAATCACTTGCAGGTCCTCGGCGCAATGACGCAGTTGCGCGCACACCGCGCCGGCCTGGTCCATGACAAAGGAGTTGCCGTCAAATATCAGTTCATCCTGGCCGCCGACCAGATTCGCATACACCAGCGACAGAAGCTGCCGGCTCACGTTGGCACGCATCACATCATGGCGCAGGTGCGGCTTCGTCATGTGGAAAGGCGATCCGTTTGGCACCAATAGCACTTGCGCCCCGGCCGCTCTCGCCCTGGCAGGTGCATGGGGTGACCATGTATCTTCGCAGATATTGATACCGAAGCGCGTACCCTTGACATCGAAGACCAACGCTTCGTCGGCCGACGAAAAATATCGCTTTTCATCGAATACCGTGTAGTTCGGCAAATCGTATTTCCGGTATGTGCCGCAGAGGCGGCCATCGACCAGCACCGATGCCGCGTTGTATCGTTTACCGTCCTCCAGGACGGGATGGCCGACAATCACATGCAGGCCTTTCAGATCGGAAAGACGCACAGCGAGCGCTTCCAACGCCTGGGCCGATTTTGCGTAGAATGCCTCCCGGAGCAGCAGGTCCTCGGGCGGATACCCAACCAGCGAAAGCTCCGGGGTCACAACGATATCTGCGCCCTGCACGGCGGCGCGGCGGGCAAACGAGTCAATTTTCTCGGCATTGCCGGCAAGGTCGCCGACGGTACTGTTAATCTGGGCAATGGCGACTTTGACTGTCATGTTGGTGTGCTGCGCATTGATGCGTGCATGAATCCGAATGAATACTTGTTAGAAATTAGTTATCGAGTGAATTATCGCACGCGAATCGTTTCTTCCTTATCGGAAATCGGCCAGGCCGCCTGGGATGGATTGCTGGCTACCCAGGCCGATGCAAATCCGTTTCTTTCCTTCGCTTTCCTGCATGCACTCCACGAATCGGGCTGTGCATCGGCGAAGACAGGCTGGCAACCGCAATTCCTGACCCTGTGGCGGGACGACCGGCTGGACGCTGCAATGCCGCTCTATCTCAAGAACCATTCATACGGCGAATATGTGTTTGACTGGGCCTGGGCCGATGCCTATCGCAGAAATGGGCTGGAATACTATCCAAAGCTGCTATCGGCAATCCCATTCACACCGGTCAGCGGAAGTCGCCTGCTGGCGCGCGACGCGGATTCGGAAACGGCCCTCATCACCGCACTGCGTACCCTGCAGGACGGCAATGACGTCTCGTCGACACACATCCTTTATCCGCCCGAAGCGCAGGCAAAGCGACTGGAGGACAGCGGCTACATGCTGCGCAGCGGCGTGCAGTTTCACTGGCTGAATGAAGGGTATGCCGACTTCGACGCCTTCCTGTCGACGCTGGAGCGAAAAAAAAGCAAAAACATCCGCGCCGAGAGGCGCAAGGTTCGGGAAGCCGGCATCGATTTCCGGCATGTCCCGGGCATTGAAGCTACCGAGGCGGATTGGCGTTTCTTCAAGCGCTGCTACGATCGCACCTATGCGGAACATTATTCTACGCCCTACCTGAACCTGGATTTTTTCAAGCGGATCGGTGCGACGATGCCCGAGAATCTGCTGCTGATCGTCGCGCAGCGGAACGGCAAGGCGATCGCCTCGTCCTTGCTCGTGCATACGGAGCAGACCTTGTACGGTCGATATTGGGGAGCGCTGGAACAGGTGCCTTGCCTGCATTTCGAAACCGCCTATTACCAGCCGCTTGAGTTCTGCATCGCACGCGGCATTGCCTGCTTCGAAGGCGGCGCGCAAGGTGAGCACAAAATGGCGCGCGGCTTCCTGCCGCAAAAAACCTGGTCCGCACACTGGCTGGCGCATCCTGCTTTTGCCGATGCCATCGAGCGTTTCCTCGCACAGGAAAGCGGCGGCATCGATTCGTACATCGATGAATTGAACGACCACACGCCATTCAGGACGAGGTAAGCCGGCGAGCGCTTCACGATTGCGATGCGTATCTCCGACATCCGTTAAAACAATCGCTTACCACTCAAGGTTTTTGAGAACTCCTTCGCACATTCCTTCCTCCATGCGCTTACTGACTATCGATTACATTTCTGAAAATGGAAGTTCAGTCGGGTTGCCTGCAGGCCACATAAATGTTAAAAAAGCGTCAATTGGATGATAGCTGTTTTATAATTCCTCGCCATTCACGGGACTTTCGGGCTTCAACCCATCATGACCTTTCCGACCGCCGCTTCACTCGTGCCAGACAGTCCCGCCGTCAATCGGATCGGGCGTTTTTACATTACGCGCGAACTCGGCCGCGGCTCCGTCGGCTGCGTGTATCTCGGCCATGATCCGGTGATTGCACGCGATATCGCCATCAAGACCTTCAAGCCGCGCCTGTCCGCCGCGGACAGAAACAAGCACGAGCAGCACTTCATCAACGAGGCCAGGGCAGCCGGAAGGCTGTCGCATCCGAATATCGTGACCGTCTACGATGCGTCCAGCGAAGGCGGAAGCACCTATATCGCGATGGAATACCTCCAAGGACATGAACTGAACAAGATCCTCGCCAACGGCCACAGGTTCCTGCCGGACGAAGTGGCCACGATAGGATGGAAGATCGCCGACGCACTGGATCACGCCCACCGCAACCAGGTCATTCATCGCGACATCAAGCCCGCCAATATCTTCATGGTGAGGGACGACCAGCCAAAACTGGTCGACTTTGGCATCGCCCGTTCGCCGAACCGCTTGCCGGACCAGGACGCGGGAGCAGATGAACCATATACGCTGTTCCGCAACAACAATCTTCTCGGTACGCCGAATTACATGTCGCCGGAGCAGGCGTCCGGCAAACAGGTGGACGAGCGTACCGATATTTATTCGCTCGGCGCAGTCATGTATGAAATGCTGACAGGCCGGAAGCCTTTCGAAGCCGGCGACACCGCGAACTTGCTGCAACAGATTGCCTACAAGGCACCGCCGCCGCCGTCCGAACTCGATCCGAGAATCCCGGTGGCTCTGTCGCAGATCGTCATGATGGCGATGAGCAAAAAGCCTGAAAAGCGTTATCCGAGCGCCGAAAAAATGGCGCTCGACATCAAGCGCTTCCTGATGCGGGAACGCCGTGCAAGGCGAAGCCTTCAGATTCCGGTTGCGACGCTCGAACAAAAAGACCCGGCCGCCGATACGCCGGAGCAAGGCAAGCTGGCATGGGTCATCGCGACATTGTTGTTGGCGGTCGCCGCCGGATTCATGGCAATCGCATTCATGCGAGACACGATAGGCTGGTTCTGATCAGCTGCGGGTCTGGAGTGCACCGACAATCTGCGCTTTCAGCGTTTTGATCAAGGCAGTCTCGTCGGCCGGCACACCTTCCGGGGCAGGCTGCGTCCGGTCGGCGTAAAACAAGCCGATGGGTTTGTGATTGACTACCAGGGGCAGCACGATGAAGCTGCGCGCATCCGGAAGCAAAGTGCGGTGCCACGCCGGCAGCAATGAACGAATTTTTGGCACGGCCGCATCGGAAATCATCAGATCCGCTTCTTTTTCCAGCGCGAGACAAAACAAGTCGTTCTTCGCCGTCAAGGGGAAGGCGAAACCAGCCTGGCGAGCGGCATTGTTGTGACCAATCGATATACGCGCACGGTAGGTGCCGCTCTGCATATCCCGTAAACACACCGTTGCGAAACGAAATCCCATGCTGCCATACAGCGTCTCCAGAACCAGCAGCATCAGGTCATTCACTTTGCATTGGCCCGACGCCATCATCTGCGTCACATCCTGCATGCCGGCCAACAACAGATCACGGGCATTGACCGGCTTTCCGCTCTGGTGGCGTTCGGTGACTTGCAGGTGGCCTTCATCGCCGCCTGCCAGCAGCAATTCCTCGGGCAGGCCCTGCTCCGCCGATTCTCCACTTTGATCGTCGACGACTGCATCGGGAGCAATGCCATCGAGGGCAAGGCCGGTATTGCTGATCAATACCCGCGATTCCCGTGCGACGTTCATGAACAATTCACTCAGCTTTTCCTGGTCAAGATTCAGGGCGGCGCCAAAGCGGTTGAGCAGCGCCGCACTGGCGGCGTGTTGCCCCGTCTCGCTCACATGAGGAATGAGGCTCGCGGCGGCGCTGCTGAATGCAGCCACCTGCTGCATCCATTCCTGCCTAGACCTGGCCGGTTTTAATACCCCAGAGGGAAGCGGTGCCAGCGCATGAATGATGGTGTCCGGCATCCGCCATTCCTGCAGCACCGCATCCGCCAGCGCATCCAAGCTGCATCCAAGGACTTTCATCGCGGCCTGCAACGGCGCAAGCCCGCCTTCGATCAACACCACGATTTCGCTATACGAGGCATGGTCATGAGAGGCAACCAGGAGCTTCCCGATGTTCTTGAACAGCGCTGCGATCGCCGCTTCTTCGGCATCCTTGAAGTGGCTGCGGCGGGCCATTTCCCTTCCAAGAATACTGGCGGTCAGCGAATGGCATAGCTCGACACGGACGCTGCGTGCATGCTTGCCCGACATGCCATCCACTAGCAGCATCGCCAACGCGCAGGTTTTCACCGTATCGAAGCCAAGCAGGAAGATTGCCCGAGATACCGTCGTCACCGGTGTTCCGGCGGCAGTCCGGTAGACGACCGTATTGGCAATACGCAGGATTTTCTGTGTCAGCGCGACATCGGACAAAATGAAATGAGCGAGGTTTCGTACCGCTTCGTCGCCGGATGAAGCCATTTCGACGACACGTGAAATGGAACTGCCCAAAGATGGAAGATCGGACTCGGCACTGATTTTTTGCAGCAGGCGGTCACGCGCTCCGGTGGCGTCGTCGCTGCTGAAAGCCGGGGAAGCTCCGTCGATCTTCGACGGTCCGGCAGGCTGAAATACCACTTGAAGAACTCCCGATCATGCTGCAGTAGCGGCCTATGATGACGTATCCCGACTGAAATGTCGATGCACAGGGGCAAGATCGCAACGGCATAAAAAAGGCGCACCGGACAGTGCGCCTTTTATCAGAGCAGGAACCAATTGTTACTTCGACTGCGCTTTCCGGTATGCTTCGACGCCAGCGAGGATTTCTTTCCGCGCTTCGTCCGGACCGTGCCAACCCTCGACCTTCACCCACTTGCCTTTTTCAAGATCCTTGTAATGCTCAAAGAAGTGTTGAATCTGCTGCAGGCGCAAGTCGTTCATGTCTTCCGGCTTCTGCCAATGGGTGTAAATCGGCAAAATTTTATCGACCGGCACTGCCAGCAACTTTGCGTCGCCGCCGGCTTCGTCCGTCATCTTCAGGACGCCAATCGGACGGCAGCGAACGACTACACCCGGGAACAGCGGAAAAGGCGTGACAACCAGCACATCGACCGGGTCGCCGTCATCCGAAATGGTTTGCGGGATATAACCGTAGTTGCAGGGGTAGTGCATCGCGGTACCCATGAATCGGTCCACGAAAATGGCGCCGGTCTCTTTGTCCACTTCATATTTGATCGGATCGGCATTCATCGGGATTTCGATGATGACGTTGAAATCGTTCGGCAGATCCCGGCCGGCGGAAACTTTATTCAAGCTCATGATGATCTCTTCGTAGTCAGGGGAATTTTTGAATCCGCGAATTATAGCGGCTTTCAGAGTGGCATTGTGCGTCGCAGCAGGCTCCGCACTTGATGAGGCGCAGATCATTGGTGCTTGAACTGGTCCGGCCAAACAGGCACTCGGACCTGCCCGTCGAGGCAAGCCGGAAGGACTCCTTACTTCAAATGGCGGTCGCCAATGCACATCGGCGGTAATGTTCCGCCGCTTCTTCCGGCTGGTTCAGGCCCTCGTGCAATTGTGCAAGCTTGAGGTGCGCCTGTCTCACGGTAGCGGCGTCAAGCGCATCAGACAGCGCCTGTTCGAGATGAAACTGTGCTTTGCCCCATAGCTTTTGCCGCAGGCATAGCGTTCCGAGCGTCAATTCCAGTTCCGCATCGCCCGGCCGCGCTTTCGCCCACTCTTCGCAACGTTCGATCTGTGCCAGCAACGAGGGCGAGCCCAAGGTCGCCGATTCCCCGTATGCCCGTATCAGGCGATCATCCCATTCGGTCGCCAGCGCTTTTTCCACCAGGCGGCGGGCGTCGTCATGCAAACCCTTGGCATTGAACGCAGCGGCCGCCCTGCAGGCGACATAAGGCTGCAATTGCTCGTCCGAAGGTATGCCGTTCCACATGCGGCGCAAGGATTCCGCATCATGACTTTGATCGGACAACAGATGTTCGTAAGCGAGTTCGCGCAGCCTTCGGGACAAGGCGGAATGCAGTGCGTTGCGTTTATCGAGCAGGCGCACGAGCCGAAGGACCTCGGGCCAGTTCTGGGATCGCTGATTGGCTTTCAGGGCCAGCCGTAACGCATGGATGTGGCGGGTGCCGGTTGCCTGCAATTCATTGACCGCCTCGAGTGCGGTTTCCGGCTGCCGTTCATCGATCAGCAACTCGATGGCGGTCATCAGGCGGGCCGTCTTCAACGCGCCGTCCTGGTGCGCTTTCGCCAACCAGGTATCGCGACGCTCGGGATGGCCCAGGCGATGAGCCGCCCTTGCCGCGATCAGGGCGGACAGTCCTGTGTTGTCCTGGCTTTGCGAGGCGCGGGCGGCGGCCTTTTCGGCATGGCCGAAGCGCCCCTCGAACAATGCTTTCAATGCATCGCGCATCGCCTGGTTACCTTCGCGTTCGCGCTTTTCACGGCGGTACGCGGCAACCCGCTGCGGCATTCGCTGGGCATCGCGAATCGCGTTCAGCATCAGGTAGAGCGTGACGAACACGAGCAGCAACAGCAGCAGGAAAAAATTGAGCGACAGGTCTACCCGGTATGGCGGGTAAAAAAACACGACGTTTCCGGGATTGAAGCGTGCGCCGACCGCCAGACCGATGGCGGCGGCAAAAAGAATGACGAGCGAAATAAAGATACGCATGGCGGCTAGGGATTGGCTTTGTAGTTGCGCACCGCGTTCAGGCTTTCGGCAAGTGTCGGCATCTCGATTACCAGGTTGGTGCCCTGCACCTGACGCAACAGCGCCTGTGCATTTTGGGTTTGCTTGGCCCGGGTATCGAAATATTTCGAAATGGCGTCCTGTGCTGCAATCAGGTCGCTGCGGAACGCCGTCTCGTTGCGACTCAGGAGTGCGAGGCGCGCATTCAACAGCCGCAGCTTCAGGTTCTCGCGGGCGTAATACGCTTGTGTCGGGGACAATAGCAATGCCTCCGGCGCTTCGACGTCCCGCACCCGGATCAATTGCCGGATCTCGCTCCACATTTCGCTGGTCCAGCTATGCCATTTCTCTTCCAGAGCGGCGAGCCATTCCGATGCCGTGCTGTTGCCGGCGTCGGCTTTTCCGCCGGGCGCATCCGTTGCTGGACGGGCATTCCTCGGCTTGGATGCCGGAAGAAGCGGCTTTTCATCCGACAGAAGCGGCATGCTGTCGACGAGGCCGATGGCACTGTCGAGTCGCAGGGCCACACCCGTCATGTCCACATTGGGAAGTGACCGCAAGCGATCGAGGTCCTTGGCGATGGCGCGGCGGATGGTGATGAACTGCGGCTGATCGGACCCCGAAAGACGGGAATCGGCATTCTGCAGCGCGATCAGCGCCCCTTGCACATTGCCGGCAAGCTGCAATTGCTGGCTGGCGGTCGACAATACCTGCTCGATTTCAGCCAACGCCCAGTCATCGCGGTTCTTGGCCAGGTCCTGGTAGAGCTGTTCGAGCGCGAGCTGCTGGCTTTGCGTTTCGACCTGCTTGTTTTCCTGCACGCTGACCTTGGCTTCGAGTTCGCGCAGGCTGTCCTGCATCGACTTCACCAGCACCTTGGTTTCGGTATTCAGCGATTCACCTGTCTTCAGGCGCTGTGCAATTTCCTCGCGCAGGCTGGAGATTTGGTTATGCGACGCCCACCACTGGGCAGCCAGCAGAAGGGCAAGTACGCCGAAGGCGACATAGATCAAGCGGCGCAGCCCTCTTGTGCTGGTGGCGTTGCCCGGGACCGCGTCCGGCCAGCCGTGCTGCGAGGGCGCGTGCGAATGAGAAGTACCGGGAGAGGAGGAGGATGGCAAATCGTTCATGCTCGGGATTGTAACGCGGCAAGTAACTGTTCGTCCCCTGAGCCGGTCAGGGTTACGTTGGGAAAGCCCAGTGCACGTGCCGTTTCGGCAATACGCACGTGCGGGACAACGAAATGTTGTTGTTGCAATTTGGCGACGCCGTCGGAATCCCCGGTCCGTTCCACCATCGCCGTCAGAATGCGCAGCGCTTCGGAACTGGTGATGATCCAGTCGTACGCACCATCGAGCAATTCACCAAGCTGCCGGCGACGGCTATCGTCGAATTCCGGCGCGGCACGACGGTAGGCGGCGACTTGCGTGACGTCGATCCCGGCCGAACGCAAGGCATTGGCAAGCAGTTCCCGGCCGTTTTCGCCCCGCACGATCAACACCCGCTTGCCGCGCAGTGCGGCAAGGTCCAGGGCCTCCAGCAGTGTTTCGGAATCCGTCTTCAAGGGATCGAGCGGACTGTAGATCGTCGCGTTGCCTGCATTCAGGCCATGCCGCGCAAGCGCGGCACGGCTGCCCTCACCCATCACCCCGATCGCCACGCCCGAGGGCCAACGCGGCAGTTCCGCGAACATTGCATCGATTGCATTGGGGCTCACGAAGGCTGCCATCGCATACTCCTGCAACTCGCTTGCCGCCTTGCGCAATGGCGCGGGATCGGCAAGGGGATGAATCTCCAGCAATGGAAACAGGACCGCCTCCATGCCGAGAGACGCCATCCGCGCCGCCAATGGCTGCGCCTGCGCCATCGGCCGGGTGATGATGATTTTATGCATCCATCGCTTTGCAGGCGGCCAGGATGGATGCCGCGTCCTGTGCCTGCAGCGCATCGGCGATCCGCCGGCCGACGTTTTCGGGATCGGCTGACAGGCCGGACAGGTCCGCGCTGGCCATGCGCCTGCCATCCGGCGTGGCAACCATCGCGCGCAGACGCAGCACGTCCGCATCGACGGTCGCGAACGCGGCAAGGGGAATCTGGCAGCTGCCGCCGAAGATGCGCGACACGGCGCGCTCCGCGGTGACGGCCTGCTCGGTCGCCAGGTGTCCAAGCGGCGCAAGCAATCGGCGCAGGTCGTCGCGGCTGGAGAGAATCTCGATTGCCATCGCGCCTTGCCCAGGCGCCGGCAGACTGAATTCCGGTTCGATCAGGGCGCGAATTCGGCTCTCGAGGCCCAGGCGTTTCAATCCCGCGGCGGCCAGGATGATCGCCGCATATTCACCGCGATCGAGCTTGCCAAGACGGGTATCGAGATTGCCGCGCAGTGGACGAATGACCAGCTTCGGATACCGCGCGGCCACCAACGCCTGGCGGCGCAGGCTGCTGGTGCCAACCACGGCGCCGTCCGGCAACTCGTCGAGCGACGCGAAATCGTTCGAGACGAACGCATCGCGGGGATCTTCCCGCTCAAGTACCGCCGCAAGCGCGAAACCTGCGGGCAATTCCATCGGCACGTCTTTCAGCGAGTGGACCGCGAGATCGGCGTGGCCTTCCTCGATCGCCACTTCGAGTTCCTTGACGAACAGGCCCTTGCCGCCGACCTTGGACAGGGTACGGTCGAGGATGCGGTCGCCCTGCGTAGTCATACCGAGAATTTCGACACTGCACTGCGGATATAATGCCGACAATTTCGATCGCACATGCTCGGCTTGCCAAAGCGCGAGCCGGCTCTCGCGGGAGGCGATCACCAACTTGGAAGGGATGGGTGTATTCAAGACCGGTTTCTTTCTGTTTCGCTGATGGATTTCGCATAGACGCATCGAGCACGCCGGTAGGGCAACTCGCATCAGCGACGTTGAAAACCATACCGACCCGTTAGCATCAATGCATTTCCAGCAACCTGTTTTCGAGCGCGGATTTTATCATGCGTCGATTCGAAAACTTCCTGCAAACACCGGCCAAAGTCCGTCATGTTTGCGTTCAACCCGGGTGCAATCATTCATTATGGCAAAACATACCAGGACCCCTTCCCGATCAGACCAGGCTGCGGCCGACAAGGATCTTCCGCTGAAGGAAGATATCCGCATGCTGGGCCGCCTGCTCGGAAACGTGCTGCGCGAACAGGAAGGCGATGCGGTGTACCAAGTAGTGGAAACGGTACGCCAGACTGCGGTTCGATTCAGACGGGAATCCGATGCGCAGTCTGGCGCCGAGCTGAACAAATTGTTGAAGAAGCTGACGCGCGACCAGACCATCTCGGTGGTGCGGGCCTTTTCCTACTTTTCACACCTTGCCAACATTGCCGAAGACCAGCATCACAACCGGCGCCGGCGAGCCCACCTGCTGGCAGGTTCCGCGCCGCAACAGGGCAGTGTCGCGTTTGCCTTATCGAAACTGGACGGCGCCGGCGTGTCCGGTTCGGCGGTCCGCAATTTCTTCAATGAAGCGCTGATCTCGCCCGTCCTTACCGCGCATCCGACCGAGGTGCAGCGCAAGAGCATCCTGGATGCGGAGCGGGAAATCGCCCGCCTGCTGGCCGAGCGCGACATGCCCTTGACGCCGAAGGAGATGGCGCGAAACACAGGGCTGCTGCAGGCTTACGTTGCCACGCTGTGGCAGACACGCATGCTTCGCTATTCGAAGCTGACCGTCGCGGATGAGATCGAAAACGCGCTGTCCTACTATCGCATCACGTTCCTGAAGGAATTGCCCGGACTGTACGACGACATCAGTGCGGAAATTGCCGCGCAGTTTCCGCATCGCCATGCAGGCGGCCAAGCCGATCTGCCGCCTTTCGTGCAGATGGGAAGCTGGATCGGCGGCGACAGGGACGGCAACCCGAATGTCCATGCCGACACCATGCGTCATGCCCTGGTCCGCCAATCCACCGCGATCTTCGACTTTTACCTGGAAGAGGTTCACGCGCTCGGTGCTGAATTGTCGATATCGACGCTCCTGGTGGATGTCAGCCCGGCTTTGCAGGCGCTGGCCGACGCATCGCCGGACCAGTCCGATCATCGCGCCGACGAACCCTACCGGCGCGCACTGATCGGCCTGTATTCGCGTCTGGCGGCGACCGCCCGCACCCTTGGCGCGGCCCATGTGCTCCGGCAGGAGGTCGGCGGCGCTGCGCCTTACACCGACGCCGCCGAATTTACCCGCGACTTGCAGGTGCTGGTCGATTCATTGCGCGCCCATCACGGCACGGTGCTGATTAGGCCGCGGCTGGCGACCCTCAAGCGCGCCGCCGAGATCTTCGGCTTCCACCTGGCGACGCTGGACATGCGCCAGAGCTCGGACGTGCATGAGCGCGTACTGAACGAATTGTTCTCCCGCGCCATGGTGGAGGGAGACTATGCCGGGCTGCCCGAACAGGCGAAGGTGGACTTGCTGCTGTCCGAACTGGACAAGCCACGGTTGCTCTACTCGCCCTATATCCAGTATTCGGATGAAACGAATTCCGAACTCGGCGTGCTGCGCGCCGCCCGCGACATACGGGAGCGCTATGGCGACCGCGCAATACGCAACTACATCATCTCCCATACCGAAACCGTTTCCGACCTGCTGGAAGTTCTGCTGCTGCAAAAGGAAACCGGCTTGCTCCGCATCGAATGGGATCCTGCCGCCGGCAAACCCGGCGGCGCGACGCTGGACCTGATGGTCATCCCTTTGTTCGAGACCATTCCCGACCTGCGTTGTGCCGCGGACATCATGGAAGCGCTGCTGGCCTTGCCGCAGGCGCGCCGCCTCGTCGCGGGCAAAGGCAACCTGCAGGAGGTGATGCTTGGCTATTCGGACTCCAACAAGGACGGTGGTTTCCTTACCTCGAACTGGGAGCTCTACAAAGCGGAAACCCGCTTGGTGGAACTGTTCCACCGGGCCGGCGTCAAGCTGCGCCTGTTCCACGGCCGCGGCGGCACGGTCGGCCGTGGCGGCGGACCCAGCTACGATGCCATCCTCGCGCAGCCCGCGGGTACGGTGAACGGCCAGATCCGCCTGACCGAGCAAGGCGAAATCATCGCGTCGAAGTTTTCCAACCCGGAAATCGGCCGCCGC
The DNA here is from genome assembly GCF_036846085.1 of Noviherbaspirillum sp. Lineage (NCBI taxonomy): Bacteria > Pseudomonadati > Pseudomonadota > Betaproteobacteria > Burkholderiales > Oxalobacteraceae > Noviherbaspirillum > Noviherbaspirillum sp. The sequence goes on from NZ_DAIUCO010000024.1 coordinate 21,877, forward strand.
AACCTCGAACTGCTGGTGGCCGCCACGCTCGAAGCTAGCCTGATGCCGCATGAGACCGGCGGCAAGCATGCACGCAGGCTGGCGGAATTCGAGCGGGTGATGGAGGAACTGTCCGACCGCGCTTACCGGGCCTACCGCAACCTCGTCTACGAGACACCCGGCTTTACCGATTACTTCTTCGCTGCCACGCCGATTGCCGAAATCGCCGAATTGAATATCGGATCTCGTCCGGCGTCGCGGAAATCCACGCGGCGCATCGAAGACCTGCGAGCAATCCCTTGGGGCTTCTCATGGGGCCAGTGCCGCCTGCTGCTGCCCGGCTGGTATGGATTTGGCAGCGCGGTGACCTCATGGCTGGAAGAAAGCGGCGATGCGAAAGACAAGGCCAAACGGCTGGGCACCTTGCGCGCGATGTTCAAGGAATGGCCTTTCTTCGCCACGCTGCTGTCGAACATGGACATGGTGCTTTCGAAAACCGACCTGGCGGTCGCATCGCGCTACGCCGAACTGGTCACCGACCGCAAGCTGCGCAACAGCATTTTCAAGCGCATCCTTGCCGAGCACGAACGCAGCGGCGACTGCCTTTCCCTCATCACCGGCGCCAAGGAGCGCCTGGAAGGGAACCCGCTGCTGGCACGGTCGATCAAGAATCGGTTCGCTTACCTCGACCCGCTGAATCATCTCCAGGTCGAGCTGATCAAGCGCCACCGCGCAGCGACAGCCGACGGTCGCACCATGGATGAACGGGTGCGGCGCGGCATTCACCTGTCGATCAACGGCATCGCCGCCGGCTTGCGCAACACCGGCTGATAAATTCTGCTCATGCGCCTGAGCGCTTCCACCCTTGCCGTATTTGGCGTTCTGCTGGCTGGAAGCGCTGCGGCGAGCGAGCCGCCACATTCGGGTGCGCAGGAAGTAATCATTCATAGTCAGGGACGCAACGGGGCGGTGCCGCTTGCCAGCTGGTGGATTAGTGCAGGGCATACCGAGCGGCGTCCGACCGTCATCGCGCTTCACGGTTGCGGCGGACTGTACCGGGTTGCGGGAAGCAAGCAGGGATCGTTCACCGCCAGACATGCAGCTATGGCCGCCCTGCTGCGTGACGCCGGCTACCACGTCCTATGGCTGGACAGCTTCACCGGCCGCGGCAAGAAATCGATTTGCACGGAAAAAACCAACCTGCGGGATATCTCGGTCGCCGACAGGCGGGCCGATGTACTTGAGGCATTGACATGGCTTGCGGCGCGCCCGGAGGTCGATGTCTCGCGCATTGCCCTGCTCGGCTGGTCGCATGGCGGATCAACTGTTTTATCGTCCATCAATGCCGGTCATGCCGGGGTATCGTCGCACCCGGTTCGTCCTGCAGCCGCTGTTGCGTTCTATCCGGGCTGCACACCGTTCGCCAGGGATGCCGGATACCGGAGCGTGGCGCCGCTGCTGATGCTGATCGGCGAAAAGGACGACTGGACTCCGCCGGAGGCTTGCGTCGCCCTGGAACGCAAATTGCAGGAGTCGCCATCATCCGCAGCGGTGGCCCTGCATCTGTATCCGGACGCTTTCCATAGCTTCGATGCCCCCGAACTGCCTGTGCGTGTGCGCCAGGATGTGCCGAATGGTATCCGGCCCGGTGAAGGCGTCACCGTCGGAAGCAATCCCGCCGCACGTGCAGACACATACTGGGAAGTGTTGGCTTTCCTGAAGAAGAAACTCGACCGCCCCTGATCGGAAGTCCGCCGTCCTGGCAATCCGCAGCAGCTATTTCACCAGCGCTTTCACCACCGGCCATTGACGACGGGAGATGGGCAAGCGCTCATTCACGTCCCGCAGGATCACCTGCCATGGCTCCTGCGCCTTCTCCTGGTCACCTTCGGCGTCCACCGTCACCGACGCTCTTTCCACGCCCACAATCGCGCTGCGCGACACGAGTGCATTGCGATGCACCCGCACGAACACATTGCCCAGCTCTTCTTCGATGGACGTCAGCGATTCTTCGAGCAAATACTCGCAGGCGCGGGTGCGCAAGGTGACATATTTCAACTCCGCTTTCAGATAGACGACGTCGCTGATCGGCACGAGCAAAACCCGGCCGCGCTCCTGCACGGAGAAATGCTGCCGCCCTGCCTTCGCGCTCGCAGCGGAAATGGCGACGTCCTGGCCGATCCGCCGGCTTATCGCATGGCGGATGGCATCGGCAAGCCGCCGCGCGCGTACCGGCTTGAGCAGGTAATCGAGCGCATGGACCTCGAACGCCTGCAGCGCGTAGGCGTCATACGCCGTCACAAACACGACCGCAGGCGAAGGCTGCGATTGCTTCTGGAGATGTGCCGCCAATTCGATGCCCGTCATGCCCGGCATCTGGACATCCATCAAGACCAGGTCCGGCCGGCTTGCGGCAATGCCGTCCAGTGCGCCTTGCGCATGACTCGCTTCGCCCACCAGTTCGTGCGGACATTCGCCGGCGATATCCGCCAGCAGTGTCTTGAGCCGGGATCGCGCCGGCGCTTCGTCGTCGACAATGTACAGCCGAGGAATCATGGGGTACCCGTCACATAAGGAAAACGCAGCCGCACCTCGAAAAAGCCGCGTGCGATGGTGGTGGTCAACTGCGCCTCGACGTCGTACAGCAGCGCCAGGCGCTCCCTGATATTTTCCAGCGCCATATGATTCCCGGCGTTGGCGCTCGCGGTCTCGTAATACGGATTGACGATCACGACCTGTATGCGGTCGATCGAACGGCTGATGTGGATCTGGACCACCGCCGGGCGGGTGGACGGTTCGATGCCGTAGTGAACGGCGTTTTCGAGCAGGGGCTGCAACAGCAGCACCGGGACTTGCGCCTTGCGCAGCACATCCGTGTTCACATTCTCGGCTTCCCATACCACCTGCAGGCGTTCGCCGAGGCGGATCTGTTCGATCGACAGGTACTGCCTGCACAATCGCAGTTCGTTTTCCATGCTGGTCATGCTACGCGGATCGCTCATCAGCACCCGAAACAGATCCGCGAGATCTTCCAGCGTGTCTTCGGCCCGGCGCGGTTCGCTGCGGATGAGCGAGAGCACCGCGTTGAGGCTATTGAACAGGAAATGCGGACGGATGCGCGCTTGCAATGCCTGCAGGCGCGCCTCCAGCAGCGCCGGGGAAAACGCACGGGTACGCAACTCGAAGTAATGCTGGAGCAGGATTCCGAGCAGGCCGGCGGCGACCATGCCTTTGAGCGCGGTCAGGTTATTGAAGCTGCTCCACAGCCATTCGAGCGACGACATGAAGTGCACGATGAGGCCGGTTATGGCGGCCGGTACCAGCGCGCAGGCGGCACGCTGTCCGGCGGGCGGAATGGAGCGGATAACGCGCCTCAGTCCGCACAGCGCAAGCAGCGATGACAGGCACGCCAACTCGATCAGCATCGACGACTCGACGAACTCCTGGAATCCCACACGCAGCTCGCTGGTGCGCAGCAGGACGCCGGCGAGCACCGCGCCATTGGCTGCGATCAGCGCGCGAAACACCACGCCGATATTGCAGCAATCGGGGATGACGATCTCGACCGGCGTGTGGACCGGGATGGTTGAAGTGGTCATAAGCAAGTGCAGCACGGGCGGAAGACGGGGCTGGTGTTGCATAAATTGCAGCATCGCAGCATCCGCCCGGCTTTCCTCCCGCCTGCCGTTTTTTCTGATTTCGGCTCTATGAGCTGTTTTATAATCGCGTATTCACCAGGACACCAACATGACAGCACAACTCTCCAAAAAAAGCGAGGCCTGGTCGGCACGCTTTTCCGAACCCGTCTCCGATTTGGTAAAACGTTACACCGCATCGGTGTTTTTCGACAAGCGGCTCGCCGCGGCGGATATCGAAGGATCGCTCGCGCATGCCGAGATGCTTGCCCACCAGGGCATCATCAGTGCGCAGGACCATGCCGACATACAGCGCGGCATGGCACAGATAAAGACAGAAATCGACGGCGGCAAATTCGAATGGCTGCTCGATCTCGAGGACGTTCACCTGAATATCGAAAAACGCCTGACCGAACTCGTCGGCGATGCGGGCAAGCGCCTGCACACCGGCCGTTCGCGCAACGACCAGGTCGCCACCGACATCCGGCTGTACCTGCGCTCGGCCATCGACGATATCGACGCCCTCCTGCGCGACCTGTGCATTGCCCTGCTCGACCTCGCCGAACAGCATGCGGACACCATTCTTCCTGGCTTCACCCACATGCAGGTCGCCCAGCCCATTACCTTCGGCCACCACATGCTCGCTTATGTCGAAATGTTCGGCCGCGATGCGGAGCGCATGGCGGATTGCCGCCGGCGAATCAACCGCCTGCCGCTCGGTGCGGCGGCGCTCGCCGGCACCACCTTCCCGATCGACCGCCTGCGGGTAGCAAAGACGCTGGGCTTTGAGGATGTTTGCCACAACTCGCTGGATGCGGTTTCCGACCGGGATTTCGCCATCGAATTCTGCGCTGCCGCGGCCTTGGTCATGACGCATATTTCGCGCATGTCGGAAGAACTGGTCATCTGGATGAGTCCGCGTGTCGGCTTCATCGATATCGCCGACCGTTTCTGCACCGGCTCGTCCATCATGCCGCAGAAAAAGAATCCGGACGTGCCGGAGCTGGCCCGTGGAAAGACCGGCCGCGTCAACGGCCACCTGATCGGCCTTCTGACCCTGATGAAAGGTCAGCCTCTGGCCTACAACAAGGATAATCAGGAAGACAAGGAGCCGCTGTTCGACACCGTGGACACGCTGACCGACACGCTGCGCATTTTCGCCGACATGGCGCGCGGTATCACCGTCAAGCCCACCGCGATGCGCGACGCTGCGTTGCAAGGCTATGCGACCGCCACTGATCTGGCCGATTACCTGGTCAAGAAGGGATTGCCGTTCCGTGATGCGCATGAGGCGGTTGCCCACGCGGTGCGCGCCTGTGAACAGCGCGGCTGCGACCTTGCGGACCTATCGCTGGATGAGTTGAAAACCTTCTCCGCACTCATCGAGCAGGACGTGTTCGCCGTGCTGACCCTGGAGGGATCGGTCGCTGCGCGCAATCATGTCGGAGGCACGGCGCCGGAACAGGTGCGCGCCGCGATTGCAAGGTGGCGCAGCCTGCTCGCTTAACGAAACAAGTGTGATGGTTGGCCGGCGCGTCAGCGCGTCGGCGTCGTCTGCGTTGAATCGCCCATATGTGGACTTGATTCAGGCACCGGCACCGTTTTTAGTTCACCTTGCAGCCACGGTTGGACAGGACAATGTTTTTCCTGCCAACAGATCCGCTTGCTGAAGTGTTGAGCACACCAGTTCAATTTTTCTACGCCGCTCCCCCTCGTTTGCTGCAGTGCGTAGAAATACGTAATTCACACTAAGTGCAACTACTCGAAAAATACTTAAAAAAAGCCGCTTTTTGCGATGCACCATTAAAAGAGTTAAGGGCGTGCGTTGTATGTGTTTTTTTGCACTGTGAACTGGCATATACTGCGCCGAACTTGAATGTGCATGGCATATCGACAATCCGTGACGATGCCTCGTGCCATACAGAATTTTTTTAATATAGCGGAGACACACATCATGTACTTGAGACCCTCCCCGTCAAGGGCCGAGTCCGTCGAAAGCACGCGCGTCAGTCGCATGCAATCACGACCCGGGACCGATACAAGCCCGGTTATATCGCCAATCAACCGTTCGTCATGGATGTTGATCGCCGCGCATCTGGATAAAACACTTCATATGGGCACCTTATGAAACCGTTACTTAAACTCTCCAACATCATTGACGTCGTCAATAATCGTATCGGTCAGGGACTGATGTGGCTGATCCTCGCCGCCGTCCTGATCAGCGCCGGGAATGCCTTCGTGCGTAAAATTTTTGGCGTCAGTTCCAATGCGTATCTCGAAGTGCAGTGGTATCTGTTCGCCGCGGTCTTCATGCTTGGTGCCGGCTACACGTTCCTGAAGAACGCGCACGTGAGGATCGATTTCGTTTCAAGCCGATTGTCGGCCCGCACCCGCTCCTGGATCGACATCGTGGGCATCATCGCATTCCTTCTGCCGCTGTGCTGGCTGCTGATCACCCTGTCATGGCCGCTCTTCGTGAATGCCTGGGAAAGCGGCGAAGTATCCGGAAACGCGGGCGGACTTGTACGCTGGCCTGTCTATTTGTTAATCCCGGTCGGCATGGCCTTGCTTCTCGCGCAAGGGCTCTCCGAGCTCATCAAGCGCTTCGCATTTCTGTCGGGCCTGATTCCCGACCCGCTGGCCGAGAGTGACAATCCAGAAGAAGACGAACTCAAGCGCCTCGAAGAAGAAGCCGCAGCGCGCGCAAGTCAACAAGCCGGAGGCAAAATCTAATGGAATTCCTTATACAAAATTTTGTCCCGCTGCTCTTTGCAGGACTGCTGCTGTTTTTGCTGACCGGCTTCCCGGTAGCATTCAGCCTTGCTGCAACCGGCCTGACGTTCGGCGTCATCGGTATGTGGGCCGACCTGTTCCCGCAGGCTCTGTTCCAGGCGTTGCCGCTGCGGGTATTCGGGATCATGCAGAATGACACCCTCCTCGCGATTCCCTTCTTCACCCTGATGGGTATCATCCTGCAGCGAAGCGGCATGGCGGAGGACCTTCTCGAAACGGTCGGCCAGGTATTCGGCCCCCTGCGTGGCGGTCTCGCACTCGCGGTAATCTTCGTCGGTGCCCTCCTTGCCGCCACCACCGGTGTCGTGGCGGCCGCGGTCATCTCCATGGGATTGATCTCGCTGCCTATCATGATGCGTTATGGTTATAACCGAACCGTGGCGACGGGCACCATCACCGCATCCGGCACGCTGGCGCAGGCTATCCCGCCTTCACTGGTGCTGATCGTGATGGCGGACCAGCTTGGCCGTTCCGTGGGCGACATGTATTCGGGCGCGCTTATCCCGGGCTTGCTGCTGGTGGCCCTTTACGCGTTGTTCATCATTGCACTGGCGATATTCAAGCCAAGCTGGGTGCCGGCCCTTCCGCCGGAAGCCCTCATCTACAAGGAAGCAAATGGTTCGACAGGGCACAAATCGCTGTTTGCACTGCTGCTGATCTCCGGCTTGGCAGGGTACCTGTGGGCTCAGGTACATGAACAGATCGTGAATCCGATGATCGAAAGGCCGACGGCAGCCCCCGGCGATGAAATACTCGTGATGTCGATGACGGTCGCATCCTTCACCGCACTCGGCCTCGCGATCGCAAGCCGTCTTCTGCGACTGAACCTGTTCTCGAAACTGTCGGAACGCGTCACGTTTGTGCTCATTCCTCCGCTGGTACTGATCTTCCTGGTGCTCGGGACGATCTTCCTCGGCATCGCCACCCCGACCGAAGGCGGCGCGATGGGCGCGGCCGGTGCGCTCATCATGGCACTGGCGCGCAGGCGTCTCAGTTTCGACCTGCTGAAACAGGCGCTCGACAGCACTGCACGCCTGTCCTGCTTCGTTCTGTTCATCCTGATCGGCTCCACTGTTTTCAGCTTCACCTTCAATGCGGCGGACGGCCATGTCTGGGTCGAGCATCTGTTCGACAAGCTTCCGGGCGGGCAACTCGGCTTCCTCATCGCGGTAAACCTGCTGATCTTCATTCTCGGCATGTTCATCGACTTCTTCGAAATTGCGTTCATCGTTATCCCGATCCTGGCACCCGTCGCCGACAAAATGGGCATTGACCTGATCTGGTTCGGCGTCATCATTGCGATGAACCTTCAGACCTCGTTCCTGACGCCGCCATTCGGTTTCGCGCTGTTCTACCTCCGCAGCGTGGCGCCGAAGAACGACTACAACGACCGGGTCACCAATGAACGGATCCCGGCCATTACCACATCGCAGATTTACAAGGGTTCAATTGCCTTCATTATTCTTCAGCTGATCATGGTTGCCGTGGTTATCGCATTCCCTAACCTGGTTACCGGTTCGATGGAGAAAGGGCCGAAGGTCGATTTGAATACGATCGAACTAGAGGCGGAAACCGGCAATTACGGCAAGGTGGACCCGATGCAAGGGTTTGGCTTGCCTCAGTCGGGCACGCAACCGGAAGCGCCTGCGGGAGGCACCAAGGAAGAAGATCCGATGGATGCGCTGCAACGTTCAATGGAGCAGGAGAAGAAATAATCTTCCAAACACTACCTGGCAGCAGCGGAGCTTGTTGATTGCGTTTCCGCTGCCTCAAGGGATTCATGCATTATTCGCCGCACCGCTGGTGCGGCTTTTTTTCGCACCTTCGCCCCGAAGGAAGCGCAACGCAAAAACGACGAGCACGAAAAAAACCCCGCGCAGCTTGCGTTGCGCGGGGTTTCTTCCGAAGTACTTACGGTGTTACAGCTTTTGTGCCTGCATGAAGTCGTCAAAGCCGGATTCGGTGAATCGGAACCAGAGGTTCTGATCCGCGCGGAATTTGGCGTAGTCTTCATACACCTTCTTCCAGTTCGGGTTCTTGGCGGACAGGTCGCTGTACAGCGCCATCGATTCCTTGAATGCGGCTTCCATGATCTCTTTCGGGAAGCGGTGCAGCTTCGCGCCTTGCGACACCAATGTTTTCAAGGCACCCGGGTTGCGACCATCATACATTGCCTGCATGGTGACATGCGCCTGCGATGCGGCAGCCTCAACGATTGCCTTGTTCTCCGGCGACAATGCATCGAAGGCTTTCTGATTGATGAACAGATCCAGCTGTGCCCCACCTTCCCACCAACCTGGATAGTAGTAGTGCGGCGCGACCTTGTGGAAGCCGAGCTTGAGGTCATCATAAGGAACGGTCCACTCGACGGCGTCGATCGTGCCTTTTTCCAGCGCCTGGTAAAGCTCGCCGCCCGGGATGTTCTGTGGAACACCGCCCAGACGCTCGATCACCTTGCCGGCGAAACCGCCGACGCGGAACTTCAGGCCCTTCATATCTGCCAGGGTCTTCATCTCCTTGCGGTACCAGCCGCCCATCTGCGCGCCGGTATTCCCCATCGGGAAATTGACGATGTTGTAATTTTTGTAGAACTCGCGCATCAGTTTCAGGCCATTGCCTTCATACATCCATGCGGTCATCTGGCGGGAATTCAGGCCGAACGGAATGGCGCTACCGATGGCGAACGTGTCGTCCTTGCCAAAGAAATAATAAGGTGCGGTGTGTGCGCACTCGACCGTACCTCCCTGGACTGCGTCGACGACGCCGAACGGTGGCATCAATTCGCCGCCGGCATGCACGGAGATGGTGAACTTTCCGCCGGACATTGCGTTGACCGACTTTGCGAAGATTTCTGCCGTACCGAAGATCGTGTCGAGCGCCTTGGGAAAGCTGGATGCCAACCGCCACCGTACCTGGGCTTGTGCCTGTACGAACGCCGGCGCGGATACTGCGCCGACGGCAGCGGCGCCAACCGTTGCTTTTTTTAGAAAGGAACGACGTTCCATGATGTCTCCTAGAAGTTGAACTGCTAAAACATTCGGAAAGCAGATATATGTTTATCTACTGTTGACCGATTTAAAACCGCAGCAAATTGTATGAGGGGGCCGCGAATGCTGCAATACAAAAATCATGCGGCAACGCACCATCAATCTGGACAAATCCAAGGTCGTTCGCGAAGCTGTTGCCCCGAGACTTACGAAAATTGTCTTTTTAATCAGCCAAAACCGAATATGCGGAGAACGATCACTCATGCTGAACTCCCCTGCGTAAATCCGGCCGCGCAAAGAAAAACCCCGCTCGGCTTTCGCCTCGCGGGGTCGTCGGTGACCGGTAAATCAGGTCTTACAGCTTCTGTGCCTGCATGAAGTCGTCGAAACCGGCTTCCGTGAATCGGAACCAGAGGTTCTGGTCCGCGCGGAACTTGGCATAGTCCTCATAGACCTTTTTCCAATTCGGATTCTTGGCGGACAGGTCACTATAGAGCGCCATTGATTCCTTGAATGCGCCCTCCATGATTTCCTTCGAAAAGCGATGCAGCTTTGCGCCCTGGGACACCAGGGTCTTCAATGCCGCTGGATTGCGGGCATCGTACTTTGCCTGCATGTCCACGTGAGCATGCGATGCGGCGGCTTCGACGATAGCCTTGTTTTCCGCCGACAGCGCATCATAGGCTTTCTGGTTGATGTACAGCTCCAAGTTCAAGCCGCCTTCCCACCAACCGGGGTAGTAATAGTTCGGCGCCACTTTCTGGAAGCCGAGCTTCAGGTCGTCATACGGTCCGATCCATTCCGCAGCGTCGATCGTGCCTTTCTCCAGCGCCTGGTAGATTTCACCGCCGGGGATGTTCTGCGGCACGCCGCCCATTCTTTCGATCACCTTGCCGGCAAAACCGCCGACACGGAATTTCAGGCCCTTCATATCTGCCAGGGTCTTGATTTCCTTGCGATACCAGCCGCCCATCTGCGCGCCGGTATTACCCAATGGGAAATTGAAGATATTGAAGTTCTTGTAGAACTCGCGCATCAGCTTCAGACCGTTGCCTTCGTACATCCAGGCGGTCATCTGGCGGGAGTTCAGGCCGAACGGGATGGCACCGCCGATGGCGAATGTGTCGTCCTTGCCGAAAAAGTAGTAGGGCGCGGTATGCGCGCATTCCACCGTGCCAGCCTGTACGCCATCGACGACGCCGAATGCCGGCATCAGTTCGCCGGCCGCATGTACCGAGATGTTGAATTTACCGCCCGACATGGCGTTGACGCTCTTGGCGAAGACTTCCGCGCCGCCGTAGATCGTGTCGAGTCCCTTTGGGAAGCTCGATGCGAGCCTCCAGCGAACCTGGGCCTGCGCCTGCACAACGGCAGGTGCGGCGACTGCACCGACGGCAGCAGCCGCGCTTGCTTTTTTTAGAAAGGAACGACGTTCCATTGTGTCTCCAGAAAAATTGAATAGCTGGTTGTAGGAAGTTACGGTTGGCGGCTCCATGACGAGCCGGATCATGCTGGGGGAATTCTAGGAGGGGAAATTGTTGACGGCAACACAAAACAGGCCGCCTAGTACGAGTGCTTAGGTAGTAACACTTAGGCGATTACGCACACCGGAACACATGGCTGCCGCAAACGGATAAAAACATTTTCTATTTTCTGAATCCGCCTGAAAAGCGATTCCGTATATATCGACGCAGCGTCCGTTTTTGTCCATTCATGTCGAGGAGATAGCCATGTTAACCAGCTTCAAGAAACGTTCCCCAGGAATCGCGCTCGCCGTCGGCGCATTGATCGGCCTGTCGGCAGTGCCGGCCATGGCCTCCAGCCATCGCGAAGCGCCGTTCCTGACGAAGGCGCCGAAAGTCGATGCCACCGATTTCTACATGTTTCGCAGCTATGAGGCCAATCGCGCCGGTTTCACCACCCTGATCGCCAACTACATTCCCCTGCAGGACGCATACGGCGGTCCCAATTACTTCAAGATGGATGAAAACGCGCTGTACGAGATCCACCTCGACAACAATGGCGACGCCAAGGAAGACATTACCTTCCAGTTCCGCTTCAAGAACGAGAACAAGGACACCAAGCTGGCAGTCGGCGGCAAGCAGGTTTCGATTCCCCTGGTCATCAATGGCGGCGCAATCAGTTCTCCCAATGCACCCGGCGCAAACACGCGCGAGACCTATGAAGTCACCGTCGTCCGCGGCGATCGCCGCACCGGCACACGCCAGGCGGTCACCAACGCTGCAAACGGCTCCACCACCTTCGACAAGCCGCTCGACAACATCGGCAACAAGTCGATACCGAATTACGATGGCTATGCCGCCGCACATATCTACAACGTCAACATTCCGGGATGCGGCACACCGGGAAGGATTTTCGTCGGCCAGCGCAAGGACCCGTTCGTGGTAAATCTCGGCGAAACCTTCGACCTCATCAACATCAAGGCACCCGCCACGGCGTTCGATCCGAATGCCGAACGCGCAGCCAGGGATGATCTCGCCAACAAGAATGTGACGGCATTGTCGGTCGAAGTGCCGACCAGCTGCATCACCGCCGGCAGCGAAACCGTCGTCGGCGGATGGACCACGGCCAGTCTGCGCCAGGGCCGTCTGATGGATCCCGCCGGCGGCTCCAAGGAAGGCGGCGCATGGACGCAGGTATCGCGCCTGGGCATGCCGCTTGTGAATGAAGTGGTGATCGGCCTGAAGGACAAGGACAAGTTCAACAGCAGCAAGCCAAGCGGCGACGCCCAGTTTGCCGATTACGTCACCAACCCGACCC